>JAHBXU010000095.1 GCA_019636315.1 Planctomycetaceae bacterium
ACGATGCGGCCATCGCAAGCACGGCTCCCCCGGCGTCCCAGCCGAACACAGACAATCCTCCCGCGAAAACGTCTTCCCAAAGTCGTTCCGCGAGTTCGTCCGATGCTGCACCCTCGTCATCCACTTCGTCAGCCAATGCTTCGCCACCGCCGAATCCGTCCGAGTCCTCGAACAATGGATCGGAAGTGACCGGGGCTCCCCAGCCGCCAAATGACATGACGCAGCGGTCGCTCGATGTGGCCCAGTCGGCCTCAAGCGGCCGCATGCGGCTCAACATCGACCAGTGGGCCGGCAGCTTTGCCGGCCGGCAGCGCGAAAAACTGGAGATGATGATCTCTCCGCGGCTGCAGGAGCTCGACGAGATTCTCGCACGGGCGGAGAACCGCCTGCAGGAGACTCTGGATGACTTGAAACGAGCCGTCGACTGGACCGGGAAGAACGATCAGATCCTCAGCAAAGCCGAAGAGGATCTCGGCGGCGCCATTCGCATTGTTGCTGACCTGAATACGAAGTCCGCCGGGACCCCCTACGCATTCATTGGCTTGCAACTTTCAGAGATTGCCGATTCGCACATCGTCCCGGCGAACGAATCGGTCTGGATCGCGCGTCAGGCAGCGCAGAACCCGCAGCGGCAGCCTCCGGTCGAGTCGGCCTGGCAGCAGACCGCCCGCGCCCGGCAGCGGCTGCAACAACTGGTCACGCAGTACGAGCGTGTCCGTCGAGAACATCAATTGGCCGATGCCATCGAGAACGTCAAGAAGATGTACCAGGTGTTCATCGAGGACTCGTTCGCCCTGCTCGACCAGCAGAAATCGGCCATCAACAACTATCAGCGAAAGATGGCTGAGTTTGAACTCGACGAGGAATACCTGAAGCGTCTGGAGGAGGTGCTCCGCATGCGTGAGAAGCTCAAAGCCGAGTTCGCCCGCATTCTCGCCGAAGACCCACGACTTCTCCGACGATTCGTCGACAGCATCAACAATCAATCCGAGACGCTTCGCGATCAGTTGACGTTGCTGGCGATCCGCCAGCAGGAACTGGATGAAGAGTTCCGCACGTGGGCCCAGTTGCCGGAGCGCGTTCGTTCGCAAGCCGTTTCGGCCGTCATCCAGAAGCGGCTGCAGCACTCGATTGCGATCGCCGAACAAGCGGCCCTGCTGCAGGAGCGTTATCACACGTGGTCGCCGTTGGATCTCGGCGTGCAGGAGGGAGATCTCCAGAGTGTGACGAATCAGCTGGCGACAGTCGCGGCGGCGGCCAAGCAGGCGGAAGCTGCAGCCGCAGGATGGCGGATGTCCGTTGACGCGCCGACCGTAAAGCAGGGCGCCGCTGCCGGGGAACCGGAAGTGAAATCGGCCGGGCAGGGGACCCCGCTGACGGACGTCATCACAGCCGGGCGCGTCCTGTACGATCAGTTGCTTTTGCTGGACGGTCAACTCCTGGAACTCGCCGGCAAGGGGGACCGGCCGGAACTGGCGACGTTTCTCGTGCGTCGGTTAGCGGAGACGCGCAAGCTCATTGCGCGCACCTCGGGATGGGTCTATCAGCTCGAACATCTGGCGGACGGCAACTACCCGGCCGCAGCAGCGGTCGACCAGCAGCAACTTGCCGAAGAGACGAACCAGTTGACCGCGGAGCTTGCCAATCTGGAGCAGGAGTTGGTCGGCATTCTCGGCCGAGAGGACGGCACGCTGCCGCCGGAGATCTCGGCTCTGGCACGCTCATTGTTTGCAACGCTCGATGACGACGTTGCCGGCAGTCAGCTGGGTGCTGTCTTCGCGCTCCGTCGCAACCGGCCGTCGGAAGCGTCGACCAGAACACAGGACGCCGCGAAGGCCTTTGTCCGCGCCGAAGAGATCTTCGATGACCTGATCAAGCGCGCGATCGAATTAGCGGATAAGCTGCCCGTTCAAGATCCCATTGCCGATCTCCTGGACGATCCGACGCTGGACGAACTGCTCGCCCTGCTTGAGAATGAACTGGATCTGGCGGCGGCGCTCGGCATTCCCGCGCGGCCCAATAATCTGCAAACGATGGGTGACTGGCTCCGTCGTGGTTCCGGTGGCGGTGGCGGCGGCATGGGAGCCGGCATGATTATGGCGCAGCTCAGCCGGCAGCAGCGATTGCTCGATCGGGCAGCCCAGCGGACGGCGAATCGCGCCAAAGTGGAGACGGACAACGCCTCGAAGCGCCGTGCCGCGCGGCGGATCGACGAGTGGAACGTGCTGGCATCTCAGTTGGAAAACAAGCTCCTCCAGGGCCGCGGCCAACTGCCGCCCGAACGCTACCGCCGTGCGATTGAACAGTACTTTGAAGAACTGAATCGCCGCACAGCGGAAGAGGAAACACAGACGCCCTGATATGTCGCTAACGCCATCGGAGTTCGGTCTCACGGTGCACGTCTCGAGGGGAAAGGCGGCTGGATCCCTGGTTCGGCGGTCGCTTTCGATGGGTGTGTGCCTGCTGCTGGTCGCTGCGGCCTGGGCCGTCGTGCCTCAACAGGCCAATGTTCCCGCGGCCGATCCGTCCACACGGGCCACCGCTCCGAGTTCGTTGCCGCGCGAAGCGGATCGATTCGGTGCGCGGCCCGTATTAACGGCCGCCCAATGGGACAAGCTGGACCAGTCAGTCGATCGGGCCCTGGCGTTTCTGGCGCATTCGCAAGAACGCGACGGTTCGTTCCGCACGCACGAATCGGGTCAGCCGGCCGTGACAAGTTTGTGCGCCATGGCGTTTCTCGCGCGGGGACACGTTCCCGATGAAGGCGAGTATCGCGAGACTCTCGGCCGGGCGGTCGACTATGTGCTCGGGTCGCAGACCGCCGACGGCACGATCATGCGCAATATCGACGGACGTGGATCACAGTTCGAGGCCAACTACAATCACGCGATTGCGGGGCTCATGCTGGGTGAAGTGTATGGTATGACGTCGTCGCCGCGGCAGGAGCGCATCCGCTCCGCCATCGAGCAGGCGTTAACGCTTTCCCGGAAGGAACAATTGCGGCCGAAGCGGTTCCCGGAGGATCGCGGCGGCTGGAGGTATATGCGGCAGTTCGGAGTGACGGACGCCGACCTTTCGGTGACAGCCTGGGAGCTGATGTTCCTCCGCTCGGCCCGCAACGCCGAGTTCGACGTGCCGGAAGCATGGATTGCCGAAGCGATGGAGTATGTGCGCCGCACCTTCGACCGCCGCGAGCGGGGATTTCGCTACGGGCTGCGCGGCGAAGATGGCTATTGCAGCCGCGGTATGGTCGGCGCAGGCGTCGTCGCCCTTGCGCTGGGGGGCGAGCACGAATCCGAGATGGCGCAGCTCGCCGGCAAGTGGATACTGCACCACGGCTTTGATCGCTACAACAGCAGCCAACATCCGGAAGACCGCTATCACTACAGCGCGTTCTACTGCTCGCAGGCCATGTTTCAGTTGGGAGGATCGTACTGGTTCGATTTCTTCCCCAAGCTGTTGGAGACGCTGGTCGCCAATCAGAACCGGGACGGCTCATGGGCGCCGGAGGCGAACGGCAACGACAGCAAGTACGGCAACCTGTACACCACGGCACTCGCCGTGCTGGCTCTGTCTCCGCCCTATCAGATTCTGCCGATCTATCAACGGTAAATCAGCGTTGATAAATCGGCAGATACCGATAGTCAACGGCGAGCGCCAGGATGGCGAGACTGGTCGAATAGACCGGGCCGACGCTGCGTTCCGTCGAATGGCCGGAGATCCAGCTCCCGTCCGGCTGCTGTGCCGAAAGGAGCATCTCCGCCGTATGAGCGCGGGTGAGGTCCGCGTAGGCGCCGCCGATTTTGAACATGCCGACGTTTGTGTAGTAGACACCGTAGAAGTAGTAGTTGCTGCCGGGCTTCAACGGGCGGGACAGCAGATACTCCGCGCCGCCCATCGCTTCGGGAGTTTGGTGTTCTCCGCAGACCTCAAGCGCCAGGATGCCGACGCCGGTGAGTGTAGCGGTGGCCCCATTGCCCGGTTGGTAGCCGAACCCCTGGAAGTCGGGAGCGCCTCCGCGAATTGAGGCACAACGTTTGATATAGCCGACCGCGTCGTCGATTGCCTCGGCCGGGACATCACAGCCGATGTTCTTCGCGGCACGCAGGGCCATCACCTGCCAGCCGGTCACGCTCAGGTCGCTGTCCTTGCTGTCAATCTGGTAGCGCCAGCCCCCCCGGTGGCGCTCGTGCTTGTCGACGGCCTGAGACTTGAGAATCAGCGCAATTCCCTGTTCCAGCGCCTTACGGACATCCGTCGCCAACGATTCATCCACCATGCCGTAGACCTCTGCGAGCATCAGCGTGCTGATGCCATGACTGTACATCGGCCCGTGGCTCTTGCGATGGACGATCATGCCGCTGGCTTCCTGGTGCTCGATGACCCAGCGGATGCCGCGGTTGATCTGCTGACCGTATGGTCCCTCCCCCGGCATATGCCCTGCGGCAAGGAAAGCCATCACGGCCAGGGACGTCGCGGCCGTCGACTCGCCGAACGAATCGGTCGCCCACGCCCCAGACGACTTTTGCTCCCGGGCGAGAAACTCCAGAGCGCGCACAATGGCATGATCGATGCCTGCGTTTGGTGCGTCATCGGATTGCATGGGCTGCGGCACGCATGCCAGCAAACTGGCAACGATGCCGAAGCACAAGGAAGCACGCCGTGGGCGGCCGATGCAGTCAAACATGGCGAAAGCTCAATCGGAACTACTGCCCAGGCCCCAGTTCGTTATCGTGCGGAACGAGGTTCTCATTGGCCGAGCGGCGACGGGAGATTTCATCGAAATACATCCGAATCAGCGGCGCATATTCCCCATCGGGCTTCTTCTGAGTCGACTGGAGCAACTCCGACTCCAACTGTCCGGGCAGGCGGCCCCAGTCGCGTTTCGACAGGCGCTTCAGCTCGGCTTCAAGTTCCACCAGACTGATCGGATTCTTGCCGCTGTTACCGCTCTCTGTCCCGGGCGCCCCATCCGACGGTTGGCTCTCCTGATCGCCCGGTTTCCGCTGCTGATCGGAAGTCGTCGGAGCCATACCCAGTTCGCGAGCCGCCTGACGCAAGGACTCCGCCACCTGTTGCATCGACTTGGACGCGCTGGAGCTGCCCGACTCCTGGGTTGGGGACGGCGGTTCTCCCATCGGTTGCTGTTGATCTGCCGTTTCGGCTCCTCTGGGCGACGGCGATCCGGAATCGTCCGGTTGTTCCCCAGGCGACTCTCCCGTCGGGGGACTTTGGGGATCCGCGTTCGCCGGTTCTCCGGGAGGGTTCTGTTGAGATTCAGGTTGAGCGTCGGACGGTTGTGAGTCACCGGGGGGAGAGGCCGGCGGGCCGCGTTCGCGCAATTGCTCTCCCGCCTGCTGCAATTGGCGACGGGCCTCGGCGACCTGTTCGCCAACGTCTCCGGGGACGGGCGAGGGGTCTTCAGAAGGATTGGATGCGGCCAGTTCGCCGGATTGCGTGGCCGATTGTCGCAGTGATTCGGCAGCAGCGCGAGCCTGCGGTGCCGCTGTTTCTGGCCGCCCCTCTTCAATCTGCTGCGTTGCCGCCTGCATCTGCGCCGTCGCTTCAGCCGCGGCTTGCTGAGCCGACTCGACCTGCCGGCTTTGCTCAGTCTGTGCCAACGGTTCATCGCCCAACCGCTCAGCAACTTGTTGCAGCTGTTCGGTGAGCGCCGCGGTCTGTTCCGCCAGACGCCGTTGACCGGCGGCTTGTGCTTGTTGTCGAGACTGCGGCGACTCCGATTGTTGCTGCAACTGCTCCGCCAGTTCGGCCTGCCGGGTGGCGAGTGCGGCCGATTGTTCTTGAAGCGGCGCCGGAGCCGGATCGAGGGGGTGCCTCAACTGCTCCGCCGTCCGTTGCGCCGCGGCGGCCGCCTCACGCGCCGTTTCGGCGGCATCGCTCAGCAGTCCGGTCTCGACTTTCTCGGCGGCTTGCAGCGCAGATTCTGCGAATTCGCGGGCGCGTTGTGCCGACGGGGTTTCGACGCCGCGGGTGCGTGCGGTGTCCAGCGCCAACTTCGCGGCGGCCTCGGCGAGTTGTTGTTGTTTGCGGGCCGTCTCATTGCTCAGCGGCAGCGAGTTCTGGGGCGATGACTCGGCCAATTCTGGAGGCCTGTCGGGTTCATTGCTGCGTTCGGACGTCGAATCAACGGGATCGGACGGCTCCGTCGGAGTGGCCGGTCGCGTCGTCTCGTCCGCCGCAACGGCATCACCATGCGGACCGTCGAGCCCTCCCGGGGGAACGTCTGTCGGCTCGCCCGTCGATTCGCCGGCCGGTGGCGTGTTCTGACCGTTTGTCTCTTGTTCCAGATTTTCGGCCAGTTGCTCTTCACGATCCGCGAGACGCTCAGCCAACTGGCGGAGTTCCTGGAGACGTTCCCGCTGCCGATCGAGAGCGGCTTGAAGGACTTCCGGACGCTCCTCCAGCAACTGGTCGAGCGAAGACGTCAACGTTTGCTGGCCATTGGTCAGTTGTCCCTGTTGCTCATTCAGCGCGTTTTGTCGTGCCTGTCGGTCTTGCTCAGAGAGTTCCTGAGTTTGAGTCAGCTGGTCCCATTGCTGTTCGAAGTTGGCGACTTCGTTGGAAAGCCGCTCGGCCTCTTCGGCCAGTTGCTGGAGCCGCTGCAGATCGTGCTCCAGTGCCGCCAGTTCATCAAAGCGCTTCAGAAGCCGGCTCAATCGTTCGTCGGCGCTGGCCAGTTCATCGGCCGCGTTCGTCAAACGCTCAAGATGCTGCGATGCTTCCGCGACAGCCGCTTGCTGGAACTGTTCTCGTGCTGCGTCAATCGGCTGAGTGCCGACATCACGGGTTTCCTCGGCAATGTTCTGCAGCAGCGGATGATCCGTAAACACCTCGGCGAGTTGATTCAGACGCTGGGTCAACTGCTTCTCGCGCTCGGCGAGATTGGTCATGAGCGGGCGCTGATCGGGGGATTCCGGTTTGCCCGCGGTTTCACGCGCCGTCTTTCGCAGTGTTTCTGTTGCGGCCCGATCCTGTCGTACACTTTCGCGCGCAGCCTCCAGGAGTCCACGCAATTGTTGCTGTTGCTGTGCGAGTTCCGAGCGTTCATGCGATTCAGCATCTGCGGTGATGCGGATCAGCCGAGAGTCCGTCCAGGCGTCTTGAGGTCCTGGCCAGGGCCGACCGTCAATCGCGCGGGCACGAATCGAGAGCAGATCGCCCTCCTTCAACGTGGCGGGCGCCAAGTCCCACGAAAAACGATGTGCGACCTGTGGCTGCCCCAACCCTTGCGGGTCCGCTTCCAACGGATCGAGTGCGACTCCGCTCTGCACGATTTCGGCATGCAGTTCGAGTTCGGCAACTCCGACGTCATCCGCCGCGGCAACCGCCAACTGCAAGAGCTCCTCCGGACGAATCTCCAGCGCGACGCCCGGCGCGGGAACGTTCCGACCGCGATCGGTCCATTCAATGACGGGAGGTTGATCGGCAATCAGCACGAGTTCGAGAGGCTCATCAGTTTGATTCTCCACGTTCTGATCGTTGACGAGCCGGAACCGGAAAGGACCGGATCGATCGGCCGTCATGGTCACCGCACCCGAGCGGCGATCTATGGCCAGTGTGACGGGGATTGTCGCCGAAGCCGGCGATGCAACGTCTGCGTCTCCGGGAACCCCACGCTCCCACTCCAGTGCCGCGGAGGCGACGGGCTGGCTGAAAATGATCTCGAACGTCAGTCGGCTTTGTTCAAAAACTTCGATCTGGCCAACCGGTCCGTCCAGCACCGACGCGGGCCGCCCGGAGTAGGCGGGAGGATTGCCCCTGAGCACGAGACCGCTGAGTGTCGGTGGTGCGACGACATCGATATGAAACGTACGTGTCCGCGCGCTGCCTGCCGAGATCTCATAGTCCATCGCCGCCAGAACGTGTGGGATCGTGACGCGAAACGTCCCTGAGTCAGCGTCAAACGTCATCCGCCGTGCATCGGCCGCCCCCTCGCCGGTCCGCCAATGCAGCCAGGCGGACGTGGGGAGTGCCGTTTTCGCGACGCGCCAGCGCGGCTCGGCAGTGATGGTCACGTCCGATCCACGGGCCACGGTGCGATCCCCATTTTCCACGTGAAAGTACAGGTTGGTGGCCCGGTCCAGATTTCGCCAGGGGGCGACAAAACGGGCGAGCAGCAACGCATAGCCCTCGCGGGTTAGACTGAAAGGAGCCAGCAGAAGCAGCAGCGTCAGTGCACCGATGCCCACCCAGCGGAGCGCGGGTGATGTCTCCGCAGCCTGACGAAAATCGATCGTCCGCGACCGGCGGATCGTTTCTTCGACCAGCCGACGTCGCATCAGCATCGACCCACGATGCCGCTCAGGGATCGAATCGTCGCACAGCTCGATGGCCGATTCCATTCGCTCTCCCAGCGACGGATGGGCCGCATCGACCAGCGCAGCCAACTCGGTTGCTTTCGTCGGACGGAAGAGTGGCCTCAGAATGGCCGCCACAACCGTGACCGCGGCAACGACGCACACTCCCACGAGCAAACCCGTGCGGATCGCCACGCCCATATCGACCGACCAATCCGCAAAAAGCGCCAGCGCGAGCGCTCCGCCGGTCAGCGCCGCCAGGAGACCGGCCCCTTTGAGCATCGCCAGACCACGGACTCGCCAGCTCAATGCCCGCAGCCCCGTCACAAGTTCGTTCGGCAACAGGCCAGTGTCTCGGTCAAACATGACGTCGTTTCCGATCGTTCCGCTCCGCTCAATGCGGCACTGTGGCGGCGAAGTGCGCCACGATCTGAAAACTATAGTGCATTCCGTCTGCGGACAGCGTTTCCCCCAGCGAGGCGTCCTGTCGCAGTCGCACGGCCGTTCCGCCTCTGTGATTCAAGATCCCGCTCAATGGGAATTCTACCAGACACGGCGACCGGGACCACAGCGTCGTATTTGGGTGACTTGACATTGCCGGCGCATCCGCTGGATGGTAGTGATGCATCGTAGCGGTGCGATGGTTCACAGAATGCGATGGACTTGATGCAGTCGCGTCTTCACCTCGACAGCGAAGCCGCCGTCGGGTAACACGCCCTCTCCGACACGGCTTGAAAATCACCTTTCGAGTACACCGATGGAAAAGCAACAACTTCATAGTACGCTCGCCCAACTGCATGAGGAACTCGCCAAAGGTCCGGAACTGGACGCCGAGTCGAGGTCGCGGTTGTCGCAGTTGCTCGCGGATATACAACAGGTCCTGCAGAACGAACCGGCGGCGGAAGAATCCCCGGACGAGGACGCCTCGCTCACCGACCGGCTGCAGGACGCCATTATCGATTTCGAAGCGACCTACCCACGTTTCAGCCAGCTCATGGGCCGTATCGCCGACGGGTTGAGCCAACTGGGGATTTGACAGGAGCCGCGCCCGTCAGCGAGGGGCCGCTCGTCGGTTCGCGAACGCTGCTTACAGGCTGGACTCACGAATGCCGCGCAAGTTCTCGATG
>JAHBXU010000950.1 GCA_019636315.1 Planctomycetaceae bacterium
TTTCTGGACGGGCTGTTCCCCACGCCACAGCCTCCTCCGCCGAGCAGCGAGAGGTAGCTCAAGGTTCGAGAAGAAACGCGCCAACGCCAGCCTGGCATCCGACTCGATGGGCAAGGACTTCGCACTCTCGTGCCTCGTCGATGTTGACGCAGCATGCACAGCGTCCGCGTTACAAGGCATGGGCGCCGTTGCGAATCCGGGCGACCAGCGCCATAACATAGAGCGTCACCCCAACCAGACAATGCAGGAGGAGCAGCGTCGATAACGCCCAATGTGCGAACGGCTCTTTTCCGACAGCCGACAACAGTTCGAGCCGGATGGATCCCATATTCATTCTCAGCATCAACAGCAGCATCCACACCGCCGAGGCAATGGAAATCACCGTGCCAGCGATCAGGCCGTCGTAACGGCCCTTGATCGTTGCATATCCCGTGAGGCCCATGCAGGGGAACACGATCAGAACCAAGACGATCATCTCGAGACAGTGGCGGGTGGTTCCGGGCAAGATGCCGGCGCCGATCAATCCCAACCCGATGAGCTCCCAGACCATCAGCAGCGCGGAGGTGATGATGGCATAGCCCCCCGCCGTCATGGCCAGTGCATTGGCACTCCGCAGATACCACAGCAGAAACTTCTGCACTGGGTTGACCGGACGCGCCCGTATCGGGAAGCCCTGCTGATACCGCTCGAATTCGTCCACCAGTTCCTGCGCCGTCTGATACCGGCGGTCCGGTGCTTTCTCCAGGCACTTCAGGCAAATCGTCTCAAGCTCGCGTGGGATGGTTGCATTCAACTTGCGCGGACTGGGTGGGTCATCGTTGAGCACCTGGTGCAGCAGCATGGCGGTGCTGCCGCGGAACGGCCGTTCCCCCGTCAGAAGTTCGAACAGCAGCACGCCGAGTGAGTAAATGTCGCTGCGTCCGTCGGCGGCATGGGCGTCTCCGCGCGCCTGTTCGGGCGACATGTAGGCGGGCGTGCCGAGAAACTGCCCGTCGACGGTAATGGTGACTTCGGCCGCCTCTCGCTTGGCCAGTCCAAAGTCCATCAGGTGCGGCTGCTGGTCGCCGTCCAGCATGATATTGCTCGGCTTGAGGTCGCGATGGATCACACCATGCGCATGGGCATGGTGCAGCGCCTCCGCAATCGTGCGGCACAGCTCGGCCGCTTCGCGAGCAGACGGCCTTCGAGCGGTCAGCCAGTCGGAAAGTGTGACGCCCCGGACGAAATCGCTGACGATATACAACGTCTCCCCGTTGCGACCGACCTCGTGCACGCTGACGATATGCGGGTGCTTGAGCTGCGCCGCCGAACGCGCCTCCCGCAGAAACTGCTCCATCTCGACCGGGCTGAGCTGCTCCTTGCGGGGAATCTTGATGGCGACTTCGCGATCGAGTGCAGGATCACGCGCCCGCCAGACGGTGCCGAACGTCCCATGCCCCACGCGCTCCAGTAGCTCAAATGAACCAAGCTGCACCGGACTCTCGCCGCCGCGGCGGACAGTCGGCGTCTCGCTCAGCAGATTAAAGGTGCTTTCGCACGAAGGACAGTCGACATCCACCAGCGGGGAGTCGTCGACGATCTCAATGGTGGATTGACAGTACGGACAGCGGATGTGCATGGAAGGATTGGCCCGCGCAGGCAAGTCAAACCCCGATCGCCCCAGGTGAGGTGCAATTCTAACGTGAATTTCGCACCAGATTGTAGGGTTCGCGTTGCCATGCCGAGGGACGCCTCGATCATGCACTTACGTCGTCCCTCGCAGGTCGGGTGCGTTTTCGAGCCGCGTCATGGCCTGGTTCCTGGATCGGAATCGTGGCAATCGATCCAGGACAGTGCTCCAGCCGACCAACATCACTCCGAGGGGTTGCGGCGACAAAGCATCAGCTTTCGGCGACGCCGTTCGCAAAGCGGGCGAACTTGAGTGGATCGAGCGTCCGTGCCGAAGGCGAATTGGGGTGTGGCAGATCTCCGGGTGCAGGCTCGAAGGACATGGGAAGAGACGAAGCAAACCGCCCCATTCCTCCTTTTCCAGAGGGAGAATGCGGATGCGCCGCGTCCCCATCGTGATGAATCCACTGATTGGACGCCCACTTCTCGTACTTCTTCCGCAGGTCTTCGCGTTTCTCCGGCGACGGGGCCTGCAAGATGCGAGTCACTTCGTCACCGATGTA
>JAHBXU010000951.1 GCA_019636315.1 Planctomycetaceae bacterium
GCGTCGCCCTTTACGAGCGGGAACGCTTCCCGCGATTTCATATCGGAGAGTCGCTGATCCCCGAGACCTATTGGGTGCTCAAAGAGTTGAATATGCTCGACAAGATGCGTGCGAGCCCGTTCATCAAGAAGTACAGCGTGCAGTTCGCCAGCGAGACGGGGCGACAATCAGCACCATTTTACTTCACGGAGCACAAGCCGCATGAATCGTCGCAAACATGGCAGGTCGTGCGGAGCGAGTTCGATCAGATGATGCTCGAGAACGCAGTCGAGCACGGCGTCGACGTCCATCAGGGAGTCCGCGTGCTGGATGTGCTGTTTGAAGGAGACCGGGCCGTCGGAGTGCAGATTGCCGACGGCGAGGGGCCGTCGCGAGAAGTTCGGGCGGATGTGATCATCGACGCCAGCGGACAGAGTTCGCTGATCATCAACAAGCTCAAGCTGCGCGTCTCCGACCCGGTGCTGAACAAAGGCGCGATCTGGACGTACTTCGAGGGCGCCTATCGGGATCAGGGTAAGGATGAAGGAGCCACGCTCGTTCTGCAGGTTCAGGGCAAAAAGGGATGGTTCTGGTACATCCCGTTGCATAACAACATTGTGAGCGTCGGAGTCGTGGCCGACTTCAATTATCTGTTCAAGGATCGTAAGGACCACGAAACGACGTACCGCGAGGAACTGAACCGCTGTCCGATTGTGAAAGAGCGCGTGTCTCAGGGGCGACAGGCGGCCCGCATCTATGCCACGAAGGACTATACATATCGCGCGAGCCGCATCGCCGGGGACGGCTGGGTGCTGGTGGGGGATGCGTTTGGTTTTCTGGATCCGCTCTATTCGTCGGGCGTACTGCTGGCGCTCAAGTCAGGATCTCTTGCTGCGCAGGCGGTTACCGAGGGCCTGGCGAAAGGGGACACGAGTCAGGCCCAGCTTGGTCACTGGGAGGCGGATTTCGTCACCGGCATGGGCCGTATGCGACGACTCGTTTGCGAATACTATGACGGCTTTAACTTCGGCCGGTTCATTCGCAAGTACCCGCAGCACAAGGGAGACATCACTGATCTGCTGATTGGAGATCTGTTCAAGGACACGTTCGACCCGGTGTTCGCCGCGATCGATTCGATGAAGTCCGAAACAGCCGATGACGCGCCCAGCGAAACCTGACGGCATCCCGGAGGACCGCTTTCAGAGTTGCGAGCGGTCGACGGTTGAGCCATCCTCCGTTCCTGGCCCAGAAGACGCCGTCCGTGTCGGCCAATGAGGTCTGTGATTCCCAAGCCGACGGCTCCGCCGTCGAACGGAGATGTTGGCGCCTTCGGATGCCCTGGTGCCCTGGACCAGTCGATGGGAACGAACCGTGTTTCGCCGACGGCAGAACCGCCGGCTTGGGATGCGGGGGGCGAACCTATTGCTGCACGCCCTTGGTCAGTTCCATGAACGCGGTTTCGAGGTTGACCTCTTCTTCGCGAAACAGTTTGAGCCGGTGCCCGGCGGCGATCAGATCCGAAGGGAGTGCGCTGTAATCGTGGGTGCCGTTCTTCAGGCGCAGGACGAGGGTAGGGGTGACGGCCGTGCGGCCTGCCAGTGTGCGGGCTGTGGCCGACTTCTGCACGATCTCCATCGACTCGACAAGCGGATGTTGTTCCAGCAGCTTGGCGGCGGCATCGGTGTTCTCGGTCACCTGGATGTGCAGGATGATCGCCTGCCGCGCTTGCTTCATGACTTCGTCGACATAGCCGTCGACCTGCATGACGCCTTTCTCGATCATTCCCACACGGGTGCACACATCGGCCAACTCGGGCAGGATGTGTGAAGAGACGATGACGGTTTTCTTCAGATCTCCCAGCCGCTTGAGCAACTGGCGGATCTCGATGCGGGCACGAGGGTCGAGGCCGCTGGCCGGTTCGTCAAGCAGGAGCACCTGCGGTTCGTGCAACAAGGTCCGGGCAAGGCCGATCCGCTGCGTTTGACCGCGCGAGAGCTGGTTGACCATTGCGTCTCGTTTGAACGACATGTCGACCAGTTCCAGCTTCTCTTCGCAGACCTTGCGCCGCTGCGGTCCGTTGATGCGGTAGGTCGCCGCGAAGAACTCCAGGTATTCGAGGACGGTCATATCGTCGTACACGCCGAAGAAGTCCGGCATGAATCCGACGAGCCGGCGAATCTCCTGCGGGT
>JAHBXU010000952.1 GCA_019636315.1 Planctomycetaceae bacterium
CGACCAGCCGGCCCACGGCGGATGGCCCGGTCACGGCGACCCCGGACAACCCGGCCCGCTCGAAGACAACTGGGCCAGCATGAATCAACCCGCGGAGCTTGCGGAAGAACTCCTCGCCGCGGGCTACAAGGCGATGAAGCTGTGGTCATTCGATGCGGTCTTTCGCGAATCGGGCGGGCTGCGGCTCAGCCCATTGGACCTGGAGCGCGGCATCGCTCCGTTCCGCGCGATTCGCGAACGAGTCGGCGACCGCATCGACGTGATGCTTGATGGACACGGCTTCTTCGCCTGGCCAGCCGCGATGGATATCGCCCGAGCCATGCGCGAGGTGCGCCCGCTCTGGATGGAGGACGTGCTGCGACTCGACAACGTCGAGACGCTGGCCGAATATCGCCGCGCGGCAGGCGTCCCGGTTGCTGTCAGCGAGATGCTCGTCACGCGCGAGCAGTACCGGCAGGTGCTCGACCGTCACGCGGCCGACTATGTGATGATCGACCCCACGTGGGTGGGCGGCGTCAGCGAAACCCGCCGCATCGCCGAACTGGCCCAGCTCTACAACATCCCGGTCCTGATGCACGACTGCACTGGTCCGTTCACGCTGCTCGCGGGACTCAACGTCGCGGCCGCCGTTACGAGCGTCACGTATCAGGAAACGGTCCGCGCCCACATCGCGGCCCTCTATCCCAGGCTGATCGACGACGCGATACGCGTCGAGAACGGCGCCATTGCTCTCTCAGACCGCCCAGGACTCGGCGCCCGCTGGCTGCCGGAATTGTTCGATCACGACCAGCCGGGTTACCGGATCTCGCGGATGGAATGACCTTCCGGCCGACTCAGCCCTCCCAAGCCGACGGCGCTTCCAGTTCTACTTCGGCGCCCCGTCCCGTACGGCCGGAAGCGGCTCACCTTGAGGCACAAATCGCATCGAAATCGAGTTGACGCAGTGGCGGGTGTTCTTGGAAGTGAATTGCTCTCCCAGGAACACGTGCCCCAGGTGCCCGCCGCAATGATGGCAGACGATCTCGGTGCGTGTCCCATCGGAGTCCAGATGCCGGTCGACCGCGCCTGGGATCTCGTCATCGAAGCTGGGCCAGCCGCAACGGCTGTCAAACTTGTCCTCGGACCGATACAGCGGCGAATTGCACTGTCGGCAGATAAACGTCCCGGAGTCCTTGAGGTTGGTGTACTCACCGGTATAGGGCCGCTCGGTCCCTTTCTGCAGGATGACCCAGGCTTCCTCGGGCGTCAGCTTGTTGTATTCGGCAGTGGACGGTTCGGTTTTCATTGGGGCAGTCTCCCTGAGCACAGGCTCAATCGTATTGCTGGAATGACGCTGCTGGCATCCGCACCATCCGGCGCCGACCATAAGAGCGATAGCGGCGATTGAACGACCGCGATTCCCGCGACGATTATCAAGGTGAAGTCGACCGTCTTCGATATGGCCCATCATACTGAGTTCGCCCACCAGTCTTCGCTCCCATCTGGTCCGCGCCTGTTCACAACGGCTCGCGAGAGGTAATCAAGGAATCGATTCCTGAGGACATCGATCCGGGAACTGCTCACCAACCTCGCCGTCGATTCAAAGTATACACTCTCTACGAATTCCACAGGACTCATTCCCTCGATCTCCTGAAGCGCGGGATCGGCTCCCAGGTCCAGCAGTTTGAAAGCGGCCCGTTCGTTGGGAATCGTCAGCGCCCGAAAGAGCGCGGTTTGTCCGCAATCCTCGTCTCGAAAGTCGATCTCAGCGCCAGCGTTCACAAGTTCCTGAAGGATTTCTTCGACCATTGGGTGTTGGTTCGCCACGGCACACGAGAGCGGCGGGCAGCCATTGCCGGGGTGATTCACATCGGCGCCGGCGTCGATCAGCAGGCGAACGCAATCCAATGACGTCTGGGCGGCCCAATGCAGTGGCGTGCAATTGAGAACTCCGACAGCATTGACATTGGCCCCTGCCGCAATCAGCACGTTGCAGAGTTCACGATTTCCGTCACTGGCGGCAACGTGCAAGAGAGTTTGCCCTCCGCGATGCCGCCGCGCGAGAGTGGGATCGACTCCGAGTCGATGTTTTAGAACTCGGAGGGAACGTTCGTGGAACGCATCAAAGTCGTCATCCGTCAGATCCATTGGGTTCCTCGCGATGTTCCGAAGTGGACGACTCGT
>JAHBXU010000953.1 GCA_019636315.1 Planctomycetaceae bacterium
ACGTTGTACGGACTGCGCGATGGCCGGCCCGTCCGGCATGACTTCCTCGCCGCTCATCTCACCAGCGAGTCCCGCGAGCGCGTCACGCACGAACGATCGAAACGCACGATCGACATCTGGACGCTGCTCCCCGGCCAGACAGAAAACCACTGGCTCGACAACCTCACCGGCTGCATCGTCGCCGCCGAAATGCGCGGCTGCACCACGGCCCCCGTTCGCCCCATCAAACGCAAACCCACGAAGTCCAACTATCAGGTGACCCTATGAGCAAAGCCCCCATCAAGACCACAGGGACCGCGACGCAGAAACCCGCACGGCCGGCCAAGCGCCCCGGCCGCCCGAAAGGCGCCGCCACACAGACGCTTCCGACCGCTGACGTCCAGCTCTCCCGTTGCCGCAAGTGTGACTCCACCGCACGGACGAAGTACCTCCGGACCACGGAGACAGCCCACACCGGCCAGCTCCCGAACGGCCAGCCCTACACGCACATCGTCCGCCGCTGGACAACGTGTTCCGACTGCGGCCAGGCCCGCGTCGACCTCACCCATGAGAACCGCGTCTGATTTCCGCAAAATCTTCAGGAAAGCAGGCGGTTTCTTGTGTTTTTTGATTGCATTATGTAGCGGATATTATACAATGCATCTGTCAACACAAGGAACCACGAATGCCGGCTTACCACTACTTTTGGACGCCTCGCAACGAGGAGCACATCGCCCAGCACGACGTGACACGGGAGGAGTTCGAGGATGTGGTCAGCAAATCGAAAAACGTGCGCCCCAGCCACGTCGAGGGCCGTCTCGAATCTCGTGGCTGGAGTTCAACGGGGCGGTTTCTGTGTTGCATCTACGAAGACGTCGACGGCTTCACAATCATCCCCGTTACCGCTTACGAGCTGTGAGGAAGACTGAATGACCATTCAATTGACTGATGCCCAGCGGGCAGACTTCGCTGCAAAAATCGCCAACAATCCCGGCAGCCGTGTCACCATGGATTTCACTCCGGAACAAGAGGCCGCCTGGCGCCAGGCGGCGGCCGAAGAAGACGCCCGGAAAGGCGAAAGGCAGGAACATCAACGCGCACTCAATGCCGCGGCCAAACAGCCGGGATTCTTCGGTGACCTGCGCCGTGCCCTCGCCGCACATGGCCGCCAGATGGAAATCGCCGAACGGATCGGCGTGTCGTTCCAGGAGTTGGACGACTTCTGCTTAGGACAGGCGGCCCTCCCTCCCGCCGCAATTGACGCACTGGTCAGTACTCTCGGCCTGCGTCTGATGCAGGAGATTCCCGACCGTCCGGAGCCGGCGGGAGCCACACGATGACGGTCACCGACACGCTCCGCCAGGCGATCCGCGCCAGCGGCAAGACGCACTACCAGTTGGCGAAGGAAGCGGGAATCGCCCCCAACCAGCTCGATCTCTTCGTTTCCGGCGTCCGCGGGCTCAGACTCGAAACACTGGACAAGCTGGCTCCCGTGCTCGGACTTCGTTTGACGGCCCTCACGATGAAACGCCAATCAAGAATGACCGGTGGGGACAATGCTGCAAGTGAAACTTAGCATGCTCGTCACGTGCAGTGATCGCGCAGAGGGCTTCTACAAAATTGTGGCGCTTCCCTGTGCGCCCCGAGTTGGAGAAATGCTGCTGTTGCGCGGAAAACAATTTGACGACTCACGCAAGGTTGAGCACGTCTACTACGACGAGGATCCGCAGGGTGGTTTCACTTTCGAGGCTGTGCTCGAAAACTACAGTTGCCAGGGAGAATCACTCGAATTCGTGGTGCGGCAATTCATCGAGTCCGGATGGACGATGGACTGAGCATTCCAATCGGAAATTATCTCTGATCATTTCCGGTCTCTTTTTTCTCACACCGGCTCCCCGCTGACCGGTAGCATGCAGGCGACCTCTCTGGCCGCCGTTCGCGCGGCCTGCTGATCGCTGATCGCCGCCCGCATGCCCGACAACTCCGCCAAGATCGCGCAACTCCAGTCCCTGCTCGACGCCGGACTCACGTCCGCCACCGTCGACGGCGAAACCGTCAACTTCGGCGACGAAGAGCGCATCCGGAGGCGCATCCGCGAACTCAAGCAGACCCACACGACCCCCCGCCGCCGCCTCCCGCGCCACGTCCCCCTCCACCTCCCCCCCCCCCTCAGCCGACCC
>JAHBXU010000954.1 GCA_019636315.1 Planctomycetaceae bacterium
ATATGGACTGGCGCCGATGGTCGGCCGCGCGTGGGAAGAGTCGTTCGGCGCCGCGCGGCTCCCCAGCCAGCGCGGCGTGATTCTCCGCACGAGCTTCGTGCTGGGGCGGAACCGCGGGGCCGGGTCCAGCGCACTCGGGACGTTGAGCCGCCTGGCACGCTGCGGACTCGGCGGCAAGGTCGGCACCGGCCGACAGGGAATCAGCTGGATTCACGAAGCCGATATGAACCGTTTGATTGAGCGCGCCTTGACAGACGCATCGATGCAGGGGACATACATTGCCTCATCCCCTCATCCGGTCTCTCAAGCGGAGTTCATGCGTGCACTGCGGCGTGCTGTCGGCATGCCGCTCGGGCTGCCTGCTCCTGCATGGTTAGTGCGGCTCGGTTGCCGCTTCCTGCTTCGCACCGACCCAGAGCTGGCACTGTATGGCCGCTATGTCGTCTCGTCACGGCTGACCGAGGAAACGTTTGAGTTCCAATTCCCCCATCTTTCCGAGGCACTTCATGACCTTTACAGGCGTTGACGCTGAGGGAACGAGACCTGTCAGCAGTTCAACGCGCCAGTCATTCCCGCCGACTGCTCCGTCATGAATTCACTCCTCCTCATCCAACGGATATTGCGGCGGCGATTGTCCGTGCGTCTCCAGAATACGCGGGTAGTTGCCCGGTTCGACAATCGCGTCAGTCTCTTCGACTGTGATTTCATGCCACCAGCTGTCGCCGAGGTCGAACAGGTACTGGAACGTCCGGCCGGGTTTCAATTGCAGCGAAGCCAGCGGGGTCTCCGCTGCATTCCGGGGAAAATCGTCTCCCCAGGGATCGGGCTCTTCGCAGATTTCAGGGGATGAGTATTCCACTGCGTTACGGATCCGTGCTCGTCCGCGACTGCCGGGGCGCGGAAAGTAGAAGGAATACAGATGCTCGTCGTAACGATCGAAAGCTTCGAAGATGATCTCGTGCAGGTCGTCGAGCGTCTGTTCACAGCGGAGGGCGATCCGACGCCAGAGACTCTTCTGCTCCGCCAGCGCCACCTTCAGGATGACGATGCCGCCTCCTGATTCTGACCCGGTGCTTTTGACGCGATCCGCCTTCTTCCTGGCCACGCGGACCTCCCTTCTGTTTTCGACTCGACACCCATGATTGGTGGCCGCCTTCGACCGATGACAAGAGTCAGTAATTGCAGAAATGACGACTCATCGACCGATTCGGCGCTGCATCAGACTGATCACGACATGACTTCGTCAATGGCAGGCTCTCACGCCGCACGGCGGGTGAACATGAGCTCGGAACGTCCATGCCGACATGGCGACCCGACTCTCGCCGTGAGGCCATGTCACTCAATCGCATGCCATCATTGAACTGACTCACCACGACCGATTCAACCACGCTGCTGCTCGCATTGAGAAGCCGAGGACACGTGCCGCGCCGTCCGCACGAATTCACACGGGCGTTTCAATCGGCAGTTCTGAGAAGTAGAATAGGGCTGTCCCAGTCACCACAAGTCTGGCCCCCGCCATGTCCACAGCCTCTCCGCCAATCAGTGAAATGACCGTCCGGGAACTTGCCGATCGCATCGGCGAGATTCCCCTGTGGCGGGTCCGCTGCGATCCACCGCCGGGAGCCGCGACCGAGGAGGACGTCGACCGCGTCCGCCGGGAGGAATGCCGCCTCTGCGAACTGATCGACGGCGTGCTGGTGGAGAAAGCCGTGAGCGACGAAGCTTCGATACTGGCGGGTCAATTGATCACTCTGCTGAACAATTTCATCTTGCCTCGCCGGCTGGGCTGGGTGGCAGCTCCCGACGGTTTCGTGCGGCTGTTCGGAACGCAGCTTCGTGCTCCGGATGTGTCGTTCGTTCGACGCGATCAGCGGCCCGGCGGCCGGCCGCTCAAGCGCGGGTACTCCGACACAGCGCCCGCGCTGGCGGTCGAGGTCTTCAGCCCCGGCAACACGCCAGGCGAGATGCAGCAAAAGCGCAACGAGTTTTTCGCGGCGGGAACGGAACTGTTCTGGATCGTCTACCCTGATCGGCGAGAAGTCGAAGTCTGGACCGGGCCGGATGCTTGTCGCACGCTCGGCAGCGAAGCCCAACTCGACGGCGGCAGCGTGCTGCCGGGTTTCACAGTAGCAGTGGCCGATCTCTTCGCGAACCTGGA
>JAHBXU010000955.1 GCA_019636315.1 Planctomycetaceae bacterium
CCGTGATCGAATGGACAATGACCGCGACGAACAGGAATCGTGGGACAACAACCCGCGGTTGTTCCAGGAACAGTCACTGGCCCCGCCGCCTCGCGATGAGGCGGTTCAGGACGATCCCTGGGCGTGGCGGTTCAGCATCGTTTCGCCGAATCGCTCGGTTGAGTCGGCCCTGGCGGAATCGTCAAACGTGCGGTTCGGCCTGGAGAACGAATCTGCTCGACTGCATCTTGCCGTGCTGCAGAAACTCGACGCCGTCTCACCGGAGCGGAGCCGCGAAGTGCTGATGATGTTTCCCGGCATGACGGAGTCGACGGCCGACGCAATCCTTGACTGGCTTGATGCGGACGATGAACCACGAGAGTTCGGTGCAGAGAGGCAGGACTATCTCGAACTGTCCGGCGCCATTCAGCCCCGCAACGGAATTCCGGCAACGTGGGAGGAGCTTCTGCTGGTGCGCGACGTTCGCCATTCGTTGCTGTTTGGGCCGGACGCGGATCGCAATTTTCTCATCGACGCGCATGAAACGGCATCGCAGCAGCAGGATTTGGACGAGCGCAGTTCGGTGGACGTCGATCCGGACGTGCAGGATCTCGGTTGGGCTGACCTGTTGACGCTTTGGAGCGCGGAGCGCAATGTGGATTCGCTCGGACGACCACGCATCGACCTCAATCAGACAAACGAGAGCCAGCTTCGCGAGCAGTTGTCGTCCATCGTCCCCGCCGACGTCGTGGAGTTCATCCTGCACTATCGACGATTCGGCCCGGTTGGACGACCAACCGGCGCCCTGCTGGTCGGTGGCGCGACGCGGGCGCGAATGGCATCGGTTGCCGATCTGATCGATGCAACCGTCCATGTGACGGACGGTTCCGCGATGCGCCTTGTTCAAAGTCCGATCACATCATCGTCAACGGAACTCCTGGGGGAATTGTTTGACCGAACCACAACAGAGGCGAGTCCCGTCATTCCTGGTCGCATTAACATCAATCTGGCACTACGTCCCGTGCTGCACGCAGTGCCGGGGTTTGATGATGAGATCGTCGAGCAGATTCTGGGGCGCCGGACTTCGCTCGATCCACAGGTTCTCAAATCTCCTGCGTGGTTGTTGAGTGAGCAGATTCTGACGCTCGATCAGTTCCGTCAGGCATTGCCGCACATCACGACGGGCGGCAATGTTTTTCGCGCGCAGCTGATCGCCTGGCGCCCCGCAGGCGGCCCGTACCGCCGCGTGGAGGTCGTGATTGATGGAGCACAAACTCCTGCACGACGGATTGCGTGGAATGATCTGTCGGCATTCGGCGCCGCGATTTCGCCGGCGCAACTTTCGTCGCTTGGCGTGCGAGGTGGCGGACCGACTCAGGAGCGATTTCGATAGCGGACGGAACATATTGGGTCGCAGCGGCCCGGCGTCACGGTGAAATCAATCGAGGGCATCAGAGGACTTTTCGATGGCGAAGGTGATTGCAGTTGACCGTTTGGAAAGTTGCCTCCGGTACGTCCTGGCGGAGATCACCGGGCGGTCACACGTGTCGATCCTGGCCGTGGGCGAGATCGACGTGCCGGAAGATCAAGAGGCCGCCACGGCAGAGATCGGCGGTCAGCTCCGATCGTTGCTCATCGAGTACAAGGCCACAAAAGCCCGGCTGCTGGTCGGTGTCGGTCGTGGCGCACTGGAAGCGGTGGAGTTCACCGTTCCAGCCGCAGAAGATTCAGAACTCCCGTTGCTCGTCCGCAACCTGGCGATGCGGAACTTGAGTAGCATTCATGACGAATCGGTGCTGGACTTTCTGACCGCTCCCGTGCGGAATGACGGTTCGCGAGATGTGATTGCCATGATGCTCCGCGACGATGTGGAGCAGGAAACGGCGCGTCTCTGCGCCGCCGCCGACTTGTCCCCCGAGCGGATTCTCGTGCGGCCCTATGAGTTGCAGACGTATGTTGCAGACCCCGCCCTGCAATCGCGCGTCGTCCTTGTGGTTTCCAGCTCATCGCAGATGGTCGACGTCTTGCTGGTGCATCCGGAGGGCTGGCGGCTGGCGCGATCAATTCGCATCGCTGCAACGGCATCGCCGTCAGGATCTGCGGGGCATGTCGTCAACGAAATCCGCCGGACGCTCTTCGCCTTACCGCTTGAGGATTTTGACGCGACGCATATCG
>JAHBXU010000956.1 GCA_019636315.1 Planctomycetaceae bacterium
CGCCCTGGGGTCACGTCTGATGGGAGTCGATAGGACGTCGGCTTTCAGACGATGAACTCAACGGACAGACGCTGAGGTCTGTCATATCGGGCGGTCGACGATAACGGCCGCTCAAAGGAGCGAACGGATGCGCGCCCAGCTGACCCTCGCGGCCCTGACTTTCTCGGGATTCCTGATCGGCTGCGGAAGCAGCGATGCTCCCACGCCTGCAAACAAGGCGACGGTTTCGGCGTCGGCCCAGCCCGCCGCCACTGCCCCGGCGCTCCTGCAGACGGCACACCAGCATGTGCAGAAGCGCGAGTTCAAACAGGCCATCGACGTGCTGACCCGCGTGCTCAGCGAGCAGCCGGATTCAGCGGTCGCACACTTCAAGCTGGCAACGTGCTATACGGCCGTAAATCAGCCCGAACAGGCCGCCGCGCACTTTGCCCATGCGATCGAACGCGCTCCGGAGAACGTCGACTACCGAGGGACGCGCGGTGTGTTTCATCTGACGCGCGGAGAGTATGACGAGGCCATCAGCGATTTCACCGCCGCGCTCGCCATCGATCCGACAGACCATCGCGTGCTGAACAACCGAGGTCTGTCTTATGCCGGCAAAAAAGAGTTCACTGCAGCCCTGGCGGATTTTGATCAGGTGCTTTCGCTCAATCCGCAGTTCTCCGACGGTTACAACAATCGCGGCTTCACCCGGATGCAGCAGGGTGACCTGAAGAATGCCCTCGTCGATTATACGGCGGCGATCCAACTCAATTCCGACTCCGTCAGCGCCTACAGCAATCGCGCGGAACTCCTGATGCGCGCCGGCAAGATGCAGGAAGCTGTGGCCGATCTGAATCAGGCCATCACCCGCAACCGATTTAGCGCCACGCTCTACCAGCGGCGTGGACAGGCATTCGCGAAACTCGGCGAACAGGCTCGCGCTGCAGCGGACGCTCAGCGTATCGTCTGGTTGCAGAAGCTCAATGAGCTGAATCAGCAGGTCGCCACGAATCCGCGGCAGGCCGACAACTATATTCAGCGAGCTGCCCACTTCGCCCAGGCGCGCGAAACTCGGGCCGTGCTGGCCGATTACACGCGAGCCATCCAACTGTCACCCGACGATGCGGCTTATCGCAATCAGCGCGGGTTGTACCTGTTCGGTCAACGGGCCTGGGATCTGGCGATTCAGGACTTCACCGACGCCATCGAACGCGACTCCAGCAACGCCGATTACTACAACAACCGCGGCCTGGCGTTCTTCGTGACGGAGAAATGGATGCCGGCGATCAGCGACTACAACGAGGCGTTGTCTCGCAAGCCGGATTTCGTTGAGGCGATGCACAATCGTGGACTCGCCAATCTGAAACTGGGGAGCAGCGATCAGGCACTGTCCGATTTGACGCGCGTTACGGAGCTTAAGCCGGAATATGCCTCCGCTTACTTCAATCGCGGACTGATCTATATGCAGAAGGAGCAGCAGGAGGAAGCGTTGCGTGAGTTCTCCCGCGCAATCGAACTGGAGCAGCACAACATCCAGTTTTATGCAAGCCGTCGGGTGGTACTGGAGAAACTCGGACGAACGGCCGAAGCTCGCACCGACCTGCGAAAAATGGAATGGCTCGCTGGCCTCGACAAGCTCAACAAAGATGTCATGCGGGCTCCGCAGGACGCGAAACACTACATTCAACGGGCGGCTCACCTGGCCGATGGCGGGCACGGCGAAATCGCCCTGACCAACTTCGACAAGGCCGTCTCGCTCCAGCCCAACCAGTCCGATGTCTATACCGCACGGGCCGCGTACTGGGTTGAGCACGGCGAACTGCAGAAGGCCATTGACGATTGCCGCAAAGCGCTCGACTGTGCCGACGGCCGCCATCCGGAATCGGTCGCCGAGGCCCATTCCATCCTGGGCGACGCTCATCTCGCGCTGGGCGAATTTGATCAGGCCGTTCAGAGCTACGTGCAGGCGCGCCGCTTCGACGGCCGAGTCGCCGAGGCGTATCTGGGTCGATCGAAACAGCATGAGGCACAGGGTGAAACGGCAAAAGCCGAAGAAGATCGCCAGCAGGCTTACGCCATCAGCCCGTCTCTGAAGCAGTAGTCGAGCGTTCCCGGAGTTCGATGCGGCGAATCTTTCCGCTCACGGTCTTGGGAAGTTCGTCGACGAA
>JAHBXU010000957.1 GCA_019636315.1 Planctomycetaceae bacterium
AACTCGAACCACGAACCTGCGAGTTAACACCAGAGCACCTCCCTCGCACTGTCAGTTCGCGGGTTAAAACCGGCCACTCTTTTGCGGGTTAAAATCGGCCACTCGGGGTTGGGGTTCGCGGGTTATTTGCCCGGAGTATTCGTGGATGTCTTCGGCCGACCCGGTGTGCGGGTTTGGCCGGTTTTCGAGTGGGCGTTTGCAGGCGCGGCTGAGGTTGGTGGGGCCGGTTCGGCCGAGCATTGAACAATGCTCGTATCGGCCGCACGGCCTCTCAGCCTGTAGCTCTTGCCGGTGATCTCGATCAGTTCGGCATCCTGCAGGAACCGGTCCAGAATCGCCGTCGCCGCCGGCACGTCACCAATCAATTTGCCCCAGTCTTCCAGCGGCCTGTTCGACGTCATGATCGTGCTCCGCAGTTCGTGGCGGCGCATGATGATCTCGAACAGGAACTCGCCGCTTCGCTTCGGCAACTGCTTCATTCCCATGTCGTCCAAAATCAAGAGATCCGGCTTCAGGTAGCGATTGAGGATGCGCTCGTGGCCTTCGAACGCCTCGTCGTGCAGGAAGTCGCGCACGCAGTCGAAGATGCTGCGGTAGTAGACCGTGAAGCCGTCCCGGATCAGCTGCCGGCCGATGCTCTGCGCCAGATGACTCTTGCCCACTCCGGGAGGACCGACCAGAATCGCATCGTGGTGCTTGCGGACGAAGTCGCCGGCGGCCAGGTCGAACACCTGCTTGCGCTTCACCGACGTGTTGAACTCGAAGTCGAAATCGTCGAGCGATTTCTGATCGCGGAACGCGGCCGCTTTTGTCCACCGAGCGATCTGACGATCACGGCGAACGACGAGCTCGTCCGCCAGGATCAGTTCCAGGAACTCGGCATGGTCCAGCTTCGACGAACGGGCCTCCTGCAGACGCACTTCCAGCGACTGCGACAGACCGCTCAGCCGCAGCTCCTTGAGTTGTTCACGCAGATTGGCATTCATGGGTTTCGCTCCTTTCGGAATTCATTCAGAGACGTGAGGGAGTAATCTGACAACGGCCGGATGAGCGGGTGCTCTTCGAGGAAGGTGAATGACTGCTGCTCCTGAGGGGCCGGCCGCTTGAGCAGATTGCGGATGCTCCTCAGTCGATGGGCGCCGTAAGCCAGCGCCGTTTCGCAGGCCCGTTCCAGTTCGGCGGAGCGGTATTTGCCCGCCAGCGCTTTCAGCCCGACCAGCACCCGCACCCCCTCGACGCCGCGGGACTGAATCACCGCTTCGCCCCAGGCTTTCGTGTGCGGGCCGACGGCCGCGACCTGTCTGAGCAGCGCGGCGGTGCCACGCTCGACCGCCGAGACCTTTTCCGCCGGGATGTGGGCGGCGTCAGTGCGAAAGCGGCCTGGTTCACACTTCGCGTGCAGAGCGATCTGCTGCCAGCGGTCGTTGAAGACCCGCACCAGCCGCGCGTCCCACCGCACCCACACCCGCCGGGTGATGTACTCCGGCGGCGCCGAATAGAACGCCTTGTCGACTTCGAGGTGGCCGTCGCGGCTGACCGTGCGACGGGCTTCCTGAAACATCGCGAACCGGTCCCGCGGCAGCGGCAAGAGCGCCGAACGTTCCACCGTCTCGAACTGTCGGCGAACCTGCTTCTTCGTCGTGCCGTGAATCCGCGTGTCGGCGACCGTCTCTTCCCAGTGCAGCAGATGTTCGTTCTGCTCGGCCAGGCTGCCGAACGTGTGGCCTTTTAGCCCGTTGTTTTTGGCGTATTTGACTGCACTCTCGACCTTCCCCTTGTGCTCCGGGGTGTACGGTTTCGTGGGGACGAACGCCGTGCCGTAATGCACGGCGAACGACTGCAGCTTGGGATGCACCTCCGGGTCGTACCAGTCGGCTCGGTGGACCGCGGCTTTCAAGTTGTCGATGACCAGGCGCTTCGGGACCCCGCCGTAATAGTGAAACGCGCTCTCAATCGCGGCGATGAAGTTGTCGGTCGTCTGCCGCCACACCACCTCACTGTAGGCCTTCCGCGAATGGCTGAGCACGATGCGGAACATCCACGGCCGGCGGCGTCTTCCGCTCTCGTCGACCACCGGGGCCCCGAGGCCGAAGTCGATCTGAGCCTCTTCGCCCGGTTCGCACTCCATCCGCCGAAACGGCAGCGGC
>JAHBXU010000958.1 GCA_019636315.1 Planctomycetaceae bacterium
GCTCTTGCTCAACCAGCTGCACAAACTCTGTCGGCCGCAAGGACGGCTGTCGATCAAATCGATAGGCGAGCTCGACCACCTGGCCCATGCGCAGTGCGTCCCGTGGGCTGACATCGGGAAGCAGACTGCGACACCAGCCGTCCAACGTCGGCCCATATCCGTCGGTAATCAGCCTGTGCCGGACATCGGCGGCCAGCTTTGTCGCCGCGTCATCGTCAATAGGATGCAGGTAGTCCAGGCGTTCGCCCAGGGGGGATGTTGCGACGTGAAAGCGAGCGGCCGTGTCTCCCGGATGATCGGCGAACGTCAGCAGCGACAGCATGGTCAACACCGCGGCTGAGTCCGTAATGGGATTGCCGCTTTCCTCACTGGCCTGGATGCCAAGGAGTCGCAGATGATTCATCATCTCGGCGATTTCAGCATTTGTGCGCAGCAGCACGCCGACGCTTGCCCAGGGGACCTCACGGACGATTTGCGCGACCCGTCGAGCAGCGCCGGGCAAAATTTCCTCGCGTTCGGATGCCGGGTTCGTTTCATCACGCGCGGTCGAGACGACGCAGGCGTACCCGGGCAGGTCTTCCTTGGCGGTCGAGTGTGTGGGAAACGACGCACACCACTCGCGAACGACCTGTTCTTCCACTTCTCGCAGTGAAGAATGACGGCTGATCCCCAGAAAGAGCTGATTGACAAACTCCATGATGGGCGGCGCCGACCGGTAGCTTTTCGATAACGGCTTCTGTTCCAGCGGGCCGAGCTGGTCTTCGAGCGAGTCAAAGATCTCTGCGGAACCGCCCCGCCATCCATAGATCGCCTGCTTGACATCCCCCACACAGAAGAAGGAGGACGGCGGCTCATTCGCCGCAATGCGCACTGCAAACGGCTGGAGCACCAGCCATTGGGCTGGAGACGTGTCCTGAAATTCGTCAAGCAGCAGGTGCTCAATCCGTCCGTCGAGGCGATAGGCGAGGTCGTGCTCGTCGTGAGCGGCGAACCGCCGTCGGAGGCACTGCGTGATATCTTCGAACCGCAGGCCCCTGCTTTCACGTTTCAGCCTCTGATAGTGCAGATCGAATCGCACCAGCAGGTCATGCGTTGCGCGTGTCTGCTGCGCAAGCTCGTGAATCAGCACGGCCCGCGCGTGCTGCAGCAATCGTGCATAGGCGGCTTGCAGGTTCTCGGGCAGCGCTTTGCGTTGATAGGTCGTCTCGCCCGCGTGCACTTTGGCCGCCAATCCCTTCTCAATGAAGGTGACCCAGTCGCCCGCCCGCGCCCGCTGCAGGTCCTGTTCCCGGGCGGCGCCGGCGCGCGAGTCGCCCGGGAGATCGGCGGCTTCCAAGGCGGCGAGCGCCTCCTCCAGTTGCTCATTCGTCAGTCGATGCAGCTCAGGGAACTGACGCCACGCTTCCGCCGTCGTTTCGCCATAGACCTGATAGAACTCGTTGACCGTGGTGCTGACCAGACCACTGACGCTCCGGGCGGCCTGCCCTTTGGCGAGCAGGCTGGTTAACTGCACCAGATCCGTCGTCCGCTCGTCGCGCAGGACGTCGGCAATCGCCTGTGCCCGCAATTGTTGATCGTCCTGTTCATCAACAATCTCCCATCCGGGCGGCAGTCCCAGTTCCAACGTAAAGCTTGTCGCCAGCCGCGCGAAAAAGCTGTCGAGCGTGCACACTGACAGGCGATGCAATTCGCGAAGCGTCCGCGCCAGTGTGTCGCAGAACTCGCGTGGTGTGTACGATTCGCCGCCCAGTTCGAACGCGAGTTGGGCCGCGTCGTCGTCGGAAAGGGCGGCGCGCGACAGCCGCATCAGGACGCGGCCGAGAATCTCACCGGCCGCTTTTCGTGTAAATGTCGTCGCCAGAATCTCGGCCGCCGGAGTCCCCTCCATCAACTGCCGCAGGTAACGGTTCGTCAGTTGGAATGTCTTTCCTGACCCGGCGGAGGCGCGGATCATCAAACATCGCTGGGGATCGCTCATGGCGGCAACCTCCGCTGAAACACCGCTTCCTGACAAATAGCCGCAAATTGATCGAACTCAGGCGGATCCTCCGCGAGCGGCCAGAAACAGCCGTCGAGTACCTTCCGCACGATGTCCAGTGCGACGCGATCGGCATCTGCGAGTTCGTCGGCACTCCATTCCGCCAT
>JAHBXU010000959.1 GCA_019636315.1 Planctomycetaceae bacterium
GGCATGACAATCAGAAGCACGTTCATCCGGTCCAGCGTGACGTCCAGCACGCCGATCGACATCAGTTGCGAAAACACGGAGACGGCGAAGATGGCGATCGTCAGCCGCAGGTTCCGCAGGAACAATCCAGCGAACAGCAGCGATACGAGTCCGGCCGGCACAGCATAGTGCTGCACCGTTCGTGCGCTGGCCTCATTGAGGGCCACCGCCTCGTACGCGTTGCCCGCGATCCGCGGGTCGGCTCGCGACAGACCGGTCACATCCTGCGCTGTTTTCAGGACGAGTTCGAAGGCTCGCTGCCGGTCACGCGGGGCGCCCTGTGTGCGGATTGAAAGGCAGGTCGTCTCATGATCCGGCCCGATCAGAACGCCCTCCAGGCGGCTGAGTGCGTCGTCACGTGTGAGTCGCAAGGGGGGCGATGTCAGTTGGTCCAGCAGTTCCGGGCCGGTGGTCACCTTGTCGATCAGGCCGGATTCGGCTGCTGCAACCCGCAACGCGTCTGCGAATTTCACCACCTGGGGATTGTCGAGCGTGCATCCGGGCCAGCTCACGATCAAATAGTCGTCCGTGCCGAACTGGCGGACGAACCGGTCATATTCGATCAGCGCCGGCCGCCCCTGGGGGAGCCAGTCGGTGACCCGTCCCGAGTCCATGTCGATGCCGATTGCCGCGGCAATGAACCACGGGACCAGGAGTCCTGAGACAATCAGAGTCGCTTGATGCCGACGCGTCACGAAACGCTCACTGGACCGGGTTGCGGAGCACTCCGATTCCGCCGATGGAGGCTTCGACGACATCGCCCGGCTTGAGGAATTTGCCCTTGGCGGAGCCGACGCCGTCGGGCGTGCCGGTCGAGATGACGTCCCCCGGATGCAGCGTCACCCACTGAGAAATGAAGCTGACCACGGCGGCCACCGGAAAATCCATCTCCGCCGTCGAAGCGTCCTGTTCCACGCTCCCGCTGACGGTCAACTTGAGCGGCAGCGTCTGCGGATCGGCAAGTTCATCGGCCGGCAGCACGCACGGACCCATCGGGCAAAATGTGTCGTGCCATTTGCCGTGCATCCAGTCGAAAAACGCATCCCGCGGCCGCTGGACGCGGCCGGGATTGGGGCGATACTTGCGGTCGGAGATGTCGTTGACGACCGTGTACCCGGCGACGTAGTGGAGTGCGTCGGCTTCAGACACGTCCTTGCATTCGCGGCCGATGATCACGCCCAGTTCGATTTCCCAGTCAACGTGGTCGGGACTCACCGCGGGGATGCGGATGGGATCGCCCGGATGGGTGAGCGTGGTCAGCGGGGGCTTCATAAACACGTACGGAAACGTGTTCTCCCGGACCTCGACCTGACCACCGCTTTCCGCGACGTGCTTGGAGTAATTTCCGGCGAGCAGCATCAGTTTCGACGGCGTCGGCACCGGGACGCGAAGCGCGACATCGCCGATCGGGACCAATGCCGCGGCCCGGCGATTCTCGGGAAGTCCCTCGAAGGCCGCCTGCAATCGCACGACGACGTCTCGCTGAGCTCCGCCGGGAAGAAGAGAGATGAGGTCATGACCGATCGGGGCATCCGCGCCCGCGGCTTCGGCCGCCGCGGCGAACGGGATGACCGCGTCGTCCGCGTAAAAACCCGCTTCGGTTGTTCCCGAACGTTCAAACCGGCAGATCCGCATGGATGCTCCTCACTCACCTCGGGGCCATCAATCTCGTGTTCGTCTTTTCGCAGTGTCGCGTCTTCGTCGGCCGACCGCAATTGAATCAGGATGACGAAATCGCCACAGCACGCGATCGGCTGGTCGACTCCCTGTCGGGGCTCACTCAGTGCCGCGCAGCCCGGATTCCTTCGGAGAATTCCCGCCGTTCCGCTGCACGAAGGCGGCCTCTGCTCTGAAATCAGCTCCAACAGGCTCACCCTGGGCGTCGTAGAAACTGGCATGCCGTGGTTGCTGTCGGATCGCTATCATTGGGAACGAACCCCTGCACTGCCAGTGGACCGGCGTGGTCAGGTTGCCTCCTCCCGCGATTCGGCAACGCCGCCAGAGGCACGTCCATCGACTCAACAGAATCAGCATCCCCGTACAGGAAGCGAATCGTGCAAGTCCTGCTTGCCGTGATGAACGAACGTCTCTGGA
>JAHBXU010000096.1 GCA_019636315.1 Planctomycetaceae bacterium
ATGCTTCTGCGAGCCGGGCTGGCGTACGTCGGCCAACAGGCCGGACGCCTGTTTGGAGAGCAGGCTGCCGACGCGCCTGTCTCCGAAAGGGAAGCGCCTGCTTCCGAGAGAGACTGGAGTCGCCATGATTGAGCAAGTCCCCGACTTTCGATCTCGTTACGGCGTTGCGCGTTCTGAGGGCGTTGCGCGTTCCGGGAGTGATCGGAGAAGTTCGCCGGCAGCACCCTTATTCGGCAGCGACAATTTGCGGAGTGCAGAACAATGGGTGGGAGAACATCCGGTCCTCAGCGTGGGTCTCGCGGTTCTGATGGGAGTCAGCCTCGGATGGTTGATCAAACGCACATGAATGGGCGAACGACGGAGCCCCCAGCAGGTACGGCGCTGCGTCAGAACATCGCCGTGCTGGCGCATGACGTCATCACGCTGACGGAGCTGCAGGCGCAGTTGTTCACCATTGATTTGCGCGAGACGTGGCAGCGTTCCCTGGTGCCGCTGGGAATGCTCCTTGGCGGCACCATTCTGGCGCTGGGGGCGATCCCAGTGCTCCTCCTGGGAATTGGATGGGTGTTGGTCCGGCAGGCGGGGTGGTCCGAAGGGGCGGCGTTCGCGACGACGTCCGGCGGAACACTGCTCGTCGCCGCAATTGCCGCCTGGGTTGGGTGGCAGGCTTTGAAATCGGCGTTGGCGACATTGCTTCGCTCCAAGGCGGAACTGACCAACAACGTGCATTGGATCAAGAGCGCTCTCAAACAACCGTCCTGAATTCGTGACGCATCAAAAGGGCGACCACGACTGTCAGCAAAGTCTCAATTCGACGAAGGAGAAAACGACTGATGAACAAAACGTTCAACTCATCGATGACGCAGACTGGTTCCGGCCCCGTTCGCGGACAGGACGAAATTCAGCCGTCCCAGGATCTTGTCGAGTATCTGAAGGAGTATGCCCGCGCGAAGCCGGATGTCGCGGCGTTGTGGTGCTTCGGCATCGGGTTTGTCATCGGGTGGAAGCTGAAACCGTGGTGAAGAGACTGGCTGTCACTCCGTCGGCCGCCGCAAGCGTCTCCAAGTCAATTGGCGGGAGCATCGCGACCACGGTCGCGCCAATGCCTGCCCGCGCCCCCGCCCCTGACGCGGAGACTGCGGCGCCGACGGAGTCAGTTTCAGAGTCCGGTCCTCTTCAGAAACTCACTCTCGAAAGGGAAGCGGCCGAGACGACGGCGGCTGAGAATGCGGCCATCCCGATCAGCGATGAGGGCGACACTTCGGCCGGTGCTGACGGCAACGGGGACCGGCGGCGACAACGTCGGCAGTCCGTCGCTTTGGTTGTTCTGGCGGCGTTCGCGGTCCTGAGCGGCGTCTACCTGGCGCGCGCCATCCTGATGCCGATCGTCATGGGATGCATCTTGACGCTGCTGTTGCGTCCTCTGGTGCGGCGCGGGCGAAAGCACCGGATTCCAGACGCCTGTACCGCGGCCCTCGCGCTCGCCGCCATCCTCATCGTGATCGGCATGACCGTGGCCCACCTGGTCGGCCCGGCGCGACACTGGATCGATCTGGCTCCCCGCCATCTGCAGCAGGTTGGCGATAAGCTGCGCGGCGTGCGCGACCAGTTCCGTCAGATCAGCCAGGCGTCCAATCAGGTCCGCGCACTGGCGGCAGGGGAAAATCCGGAAGCGGGCGAAGTACAGAAGGAACCGTCGCTTCTGGAGAAGGTTGTTCGCCCCTGGACGAGTTCTGAACCGTCCGAGTTGAAGTCGCTGCAGAATTCGAATCGACCCATTCCTGTCGAAGTGAGGCAACCGGGCTTGACGACCGGACTCTCCGTCCTCAGCGTGACCGGGGGATTTCTGGCCGGCGGCGCCATCACGGTTGTCCTGACCTTTTTCCTGCTGGCAAACGGAGACCGCCTGCTGAACAACGTTCTTCACCTGACTCCGTCATTCCGGGAGAAACGAAACATTGTCGAGATGATTTATGAGGTGGAACGGGGCGTTTCGTCCTACCTGCTGACAGTGACCCTGATCAATATTGGATTGGGAATTGCCGTGGCGATTGCGATGTGGCTGATGATGGTTCCCAACCCGGCGCTCTGGGGGGCCATGGCCACGGTCCTCAACTTTGTACCATACCTTGGCGCGTTCACAGGAACAGTGACTCTCTTCCTCGTCGCCGTATTCTCATTTGATTCGTTGTCGTACGCCTGCCTGGTGCCGCTCGTCTACTTCTCACTCACGGCGCTGGAGGGAAACTTTGTGACTCCCTCGTTGCTGGGACGACGCATGAGCATGAATCCCGTCGTTGTGTTTGTGTCTCTAGTTTTCTGGGGGTGGATCTGGGGGGTGGGAGGCGCATTGATTGCCGTTCCGGTCCTCGCGATTCTGAAGATTGCCTTCGATCAATTCGAGCGCACCCAACCGTTGGGGACCTTGCTGGGCGACTGACAGGCCATTCGTGCCTCAGCAGCCAATGCGACCCGACGGCGAGTTGAGCAACCATGATGCATCGGCTGGTTCGTGAAATGCGGCTGTTCAAGGGCGCCTATGAGAACTGGCAAGCGGACGACGGCCCGCTGATGTCGGCTGCGGCCGCGTACTATGTCGGCCTCTCCCTGTTCCCGCTCCTGCTTGTGCTGATTGCGGGAGTCGGCATTGTGCTGCGGTATACTGTCGCGGGACAGAACGCTGAGCAGCAGGTCGTAGCCGCAATCGCCGAACATGTCTCGCCTTCCCTGGAAGTGCATCTGATCAGTGCCCTGCAGAACGTGCAGGATCGTTCCGCATTTTCGGGTCCGATCGGGCTGTTGGGACTGCTGCTGTCGGCCATTGCGGGATTCGCCCAGTTTCAAACGGCCTTCGACCGCATCTGGAACATCCCTCCGCCAGCGTCGAAAGGGTTGTTCGCCGGTTTGAGGAGGACGCTCGTCGAACGAGGCATTGCCCTGCTGATGCTGCTTTCCGCGGGTTTGCTGGTCATTCTGGTGTTCTTCAGCGGGCTGGTGCTGTCGCACCTGCAGGCCTATTCGCGCAGTCTGCTGCCTGCCGGCGATGCAGCCTGGCGTGCGGCTCCCGCACTCATGACCGTGACGGTCAATGCCCTGGCATTCACTCTGGTGTACCGGTGGCTCCCGAAGGTCCAGGTCGCATGGCGCGACGCCTTGCGCGGCGGCGTAGTCGTCGCTGTCGGTTGGGAGATCGGTCGCCAGATCCTTGCAGTGTTCCTGGTGGGGACGCGATACAGCAGCGCCTACGGCGTCGTGGGATCCGTCATCGCGATCCTCCTGTGGTGCTACTACGGCGTGGCTGTGATCTTTCTCGGAGCCGAGTATCTTCAGGAAGTGCGGCGGATGCGTGCGGAGTCGGTGAAAGCAACCGACGGAGCGCTGTGAGAGTCCGCGAGCCGCCCCGAGGGATGGGTCGCAATCAACAATTCGGCTCGAAATCGATCCCCAGACGCATTGGGCGGTCGCACGCCGGCGGAATCGATCGGGTGTGGAGCCTCGACCTCCATCGGGGATGAGGGTACATTCACTGCGCTGTGCGTGTCGACAGCATTCGCGCTGCCAAACGATCGATCATCTCTGTCATTGCGCGATCCGAATTCGCATTCCTTGGACTCTATTCGCTACTCCCTCGCATGCCGCACGACATTGGACTCATCGGGCTGGCCGTCATGGGCCAGAATCTCGTCCTGAACATGGCCAACCACGGCCATTCGGTCGCGGTCTACAACCGCACGACGGAAACGATGGAGGAGTTCGTCGGCGGCCTGAAGGATGAGCCGCGCGACAAGGTCTGGGAGGGGACGGCTGAGCGGATCGGCGGCTACAAAACGCCCGAGGAGTTCGTCGCCTCGCTGAAAAGGCCGCGACGGGTGATGATCATGGTCAAGGCCGGCGCGCCGGTCGATGCGGTGATCGACCAGCTCAAGCCCTTGATGGAGCCCGGAGATATCTTCATCGACGGCGGCAATTCCGATTTTCGCGACACAAATCGGCGCTCGAAAGAGTTGCGGGAGGAAGGGTTCCTGTTCATCGGCACGGGCGTCTCGGGAGGAGAAGAGGGCGCGCTGAAGGGGCCGAGCATCATGCCCGGAGGGCATATCGAGGCCTGGCCGCACGTAAAGGACATCCTCCAGTCAATTGCAGCGAAGGTCGAAGACGGCACCCCGTGCTGCGACTGGGTCGGCGAAGACGGCGCCGGTCACTATGTCAAGATGGTGCACAACGGCATCGAATACGGCGATATGCAGCTCATCTGTGAGGCGTATTTCATTCTCAAGCATGCATTGGGGCTCTCAAACGATGAGCTTTACGCGGTGTTCAAGGAATGGAATGAAGGGGAGCTGGAAAGCTACCTGATCGAGATCACTCGCGACATTTTCACGGTGAAGGATCCAGAGACCGGCAACGATCTGGTCGACATGATCCTCGATACGGCGCAGCAGAAGGGGACCGGCAAGTGGATGAGTCAGCACGCTCTGGATCTCGGCGTGCCGACAACCCTTATCACCGAAGCGGTCTACGCCCGCTGCCTGTCCGGCCAGAAAGATGCCCGGGTTCGTGCATCCAGGATTCTGAGTGGGCCGGATGGCCATTTTACAGGCGACCGACGGCAGTTCATTGACGACGTGCGTGAAGCGCTGTATGCCTCCAAGCTCGTCAGCTACGCACAAGGCTATGTGCAACTTGACGCGGCCGCCGACGAGTTCGGCTGGAAGCTCAACAACGGCAACATCGCCCTCCTGTGGCGCGGCGGATGCATCATCCGTTCACGGTTTCTCGGGGATATCAAGACCGCCTTCGACAAGAATTCCAGCCTTGAAAACCTGCTGCTGGACGACTTTTTCAAGCAGGCGATCGACCGGGCGCAGCCAAGCTGGCGACGCGTCGTCGCCGCCGCGGTCGAACTCGGGCTTCCGGTCCCCGGGTTTGCGGCAGCACTCTCCTATTACGATGGCTATCGCCGCGACCGGTTGCCGGCCAATCTCCTGCAGGCCCAGCGCGACTACTTTGGCGCCCACACGTACGAACGCATCGACAAACCGCGCGGCGAGACGTTCCACACCGATTGGATCCGGGAACGCCAACTCTCCTGATATTGGCACGTCGACGCCACTGGGGTGGGGTCACACTTTCGTTTCGCCCTTTGGTCATCAACTTGTCCACTCATCCATCGATTAACTCACCATGACTGGATTTGGCATTGTCGGCTGTGGAATGATTTCCAACTTTCACGCCGAGGCGCTGCGGAATCTTCCCGATGCGAAGCTCGTCGCGTGTTTCGACATGTTTCCTGCTTCGGCGGACAAATTCGCGGCGGCCCAGGGGTGCAAGCCGTATCACGATTTGAACGCCATGCTGGCCGACGACGCCGTCGACGTCGTCACGATCTGCACGCCCAGCGGGGCGCATCGCGATCCGGCGGTGGCCGCGCTGAATGCCGGTAAGCACGTGCTCGTCGAAAAACCGCTGGAGATCACGCTCGCGAAATGCGATGAGATCATTGCTGCGGCTGACGCTAACGGCGTCAAACTGGGGACGATCATGCCCAGCCGCTTCAGCGAGGCCAACCTGACACTTAAGCGGGCCATCGATGCCGGGCGGTTCGGGCGACTCACGCTGGGGGACACCTATGTGAAGTGGTGGCGCACCCAGGAGTATTACGACAGCGGCGGATGGCGCGGGACGTGGGCTCTCGATGGTGGCGGAGCCTACATGAACCAGGCGATTCACAATGTCGATCTCTTGTACTGGTTCATGGGGGATGTGGCCGAAGTTTGCGGCCTGACGGATACCCTGGCGCACGAGCGAATCGAGGTCGAAGACACGGGCACGGCCATCGTCCGATTTAAGAATGGGGCGTTGGGCACACTGGAAGCCACGACGAGCGTGTATCCGGGGCTCTTGAAGAAAACGGAGATCCACGGCACGAGGGGGTCGGTCATCGTTGAGCAGGATGACATTCTCCTGTGGGATTTTGCCGACCCTCTCGCTGATGACGAGGATGTTCGCAAGCGGTTTGGAAAAGGGAGTGCGACGAGCGGCGGGGCCTCGGATCCCAAGGCCATCTCTTCGATCGGCCATCAGCGACAGTTTGAGGACTTTCTGGCAGCCATCAGGGAGAACAGGTCGCCCTCGGTTGACGGACATCAGGGACGCAAGAGTGTCGAACTGATCCTGGCGATCTACGAGTCGTCGTCGTCCGGCCGTCGTGTGAGCCTGCCATTGGCGAAAGACCCTGCCCGTCCTCTCTGACCCACGCCTCAACTCTGTGGTGGGTGTTTGGATGAAGTCCAGTCTCGACGTGCGAGTCGGTCATTTCTCTTAATTGGGATTGGGCATATGGTGCGGAGTGGATGGATCTTGCGGCGAATTGGGATGAGATGATCTGCGCAGGGAATTTCCGTTGTTCTGCCCTGTCACTGTTCGAGAGGGAGCTGCGAGCGTCATTCCAGTCTGCAAGTCATTGTGATGACTACGTTTGGGAGTCGGATTGGATTCAGTAAGACGATGGGATGTCGACAAAAGTCGCTGTGATCGTTCGTACGGCGAAATCCGAATGACCGAGTGTTCTTGGGCAAGCTTGGCAAACACCGTCGGATATCCCGAGTTTTGGTTTGCAATTCCCGGCTTCCTTTCGCATAGTGATATCCGTCTGGACGGAGTTGGTAACTTGCGCCAACTGATCGCCCCATGGCGCTCCCGTCCGGTTCTCATCTCGACCTCGTGCTGGCAGGGCCATGCCGATCGCACCCCAGATTCCGGATGTTTGGCCGCCAACGCTCTTTGACGATGCCCCAGAGGGCGATTCGACTGCGGCGTGGTCCGCATTTCATGTGCGACCGCGCAGCGAAAAGGTCGTGTCGCAGCGTCTCCGCGAGGACGGATCGGTTGGATATTTTCTGCCGCTTTCGTCCCAGAAACGGAAATACCAGCGTCGTCAGGTGGAGGTTCAGAATCTGCTGTTTCCCGGGTACGTATTCGTCCGAGGGGACCGTGAGGCGATTCGCTATTGCCGGTCCCGAATTCAAGGGGTTGTGAATTGTTTGGACGACCCCAATCAAACTGTGCTGCATGATTCCTTGTGTGCGATACGGTCGTTGATCGATTCGGGTGAGGCGCTGACGCCAGAAGAGCGATTGACTCCCGGGATGCCCGTGGAGATTACAAGCGGCCCTCTTGCCGGGCGCTGTGGGGTAGTCATCGAAAACAAAAAAGCCCTCCGATTCCTGATCCAGCTGGACTTCATTCAGCAGGGGGTTTCGGTCTCCGTGGACGGATCCATGGTGAAAGCTTTGTAGTTGGCGACGAATATTTTGTGAAGAAGTGAGGTAGTTCGATCAACGGAAGGTCGACAGTGCGCGCACTGGTCCTTGTGCCAGTCGTGTCACACCGCTGGCCACGGAAGGAACGAGACGACAATCCGATCACCGGTGAGCAGAAAGCTCGCCAGTCCGCGTCCGTGAGCAGAAGGCTCTGAGTGACGCTTCTGGGAAATGCCGCTGCATAACCCACGAGGGGAAGGTACGCCCTGGTTTTGGTGCGTTCAATGATTTGTCCCCAGCCGCTGAACGCGGCGGATTCGGGCAGCCGCCACTGCTGAACACGTTCAGCCTCAGTCCACGCTCACAATCTCTGCATCGCCTCCGTCCTATGAAATCTCGCCTGGTCACTGCGGTCGCTGTCTGGTTGGTCACCGTGACGTGCCTGTGGGCCTATTGGCCGGCATTTGTCGAAATCGCCGACAAGTGGGATCGTCGTCCAGAGTATTCGCACGGATGGATGGTGGTCATGTTCTCGCTGTTCCTGCTCTGGAGCCGCCGCGGCATGTTGCAGGGCAACGATCCGCAGGCGGAATCCATCGGAACGCTGCTCCTGGGCATCGGCGGTTTGGCTTGGATTGGGCCGTGGGTGTTGCAATCTTCCGGGGCCTGGGTGTCCACTGTTCAATGGTTGGGAATTGGTCTGGCTCCGTTGGGTTTCTCGCTGTTGGTCGCCAGCTGGATCGGCGAAGAGGACGTGCGGCCAAGCTGGCTGGGGCTGCCCCTTCTCCTGCTGGCCGCCGGAGGCCGCATCCTCGCCGCGGACTATTACTACGAATGGTTCGACTTCCTGTCGCTGATTCCGTTCATCGCCGGCCTGGTGCTGTTGTTGGGCGGATGGCGCATTCTGAACTGGAGCTGGCTGGCGATTCTGTTTCTGTTCTTCATGATCCCGCTGCCATTTACGTTTGAGGTCGCTCTGCGCGACCCATTGCAGCGGATCGGGACGCTGGCGAGCACGTTTGTGATGCAGACGATGGGATTGCCCGCGTTCTCCGAGGGAAACCGGGTGATCGTCAACGATGTCCCGATCAACGTCAGCGAGGCATGCAGCGGCTTGCGGATGATGATGGTCTTCTTCGCACTCTCGGTCGGACTGGCCATCGTCCTGGACCGCCCCGCCTGGCAGCGGCTGCTGATCGCGGCCAGCGCCATTCCCATTGCCTTGATTACGAACATTACGCGCATCACCACGACGGGTTTGCTCTATGTTTGGGGATACAATCAGCTTGCCGAGGACGTGTTTCACGACTTCGCGGGCTGGTTGATGCCCCCAATGGGGCTGGCTTTGTTGTGGCTGGAATTGTGGTATCTGGACCATCTGTTCATCGTCGACGAGAAGAAGCCGATGAGGTTCGGAATGCAAAATCGGGTCGACGTCTCGCGCGCGACCGCCAACTGACCGGACAGTTCAATCCGGACCGCTTGCTTACACCAACGCGAGTTCAAACATGATCAATTCCTCAGTCGAACCCCAGGGATTCACTAACGGCCTCGTTGTTCCTGGACAATCCGCTCCTCCCGGGGCCACGCTGGTGGCTTTGCATCCCGTGGGGCCGCAGCAGGAGGACCAGCAGCAACCGACCATCCGCGTCGGCGCGCTGCTGGCCGCGTTCCGGCGCCGCTGGTTCGTGGCCATTTTCCTGGGACTGCTGGTGAGCGCTACGGCCGCGGCCACGGTCTGGCACGTGATCCCCGACACCTATACGGCGTTCTCGGTGTTGCTCGTGGATCCGGACTCTCAGTTTCTGTACACCAGCAACGAGACGCGCCAGGAGGCAATTCCACTCGAGGTGTATATCCAAACGGGGATGGTTTTGGCGAAATTTCCGTTTGTGCTGACCGCCGCGCTCCGTGATCCCGCAGTGGCCCAGCTCCCGACCATCAAGGAGCAGGTGGATCCGGTCAAATGGCTCGAAGACTCACTCCAGATTTCCTCACCGGGTGATCAGTTCATCAAGATTTCATTGACGGGCTCGCGGCAACAGGACGTCGCCCCGATTGTCCAGGCCGTCGTCAAAGCGTTTCAGACGGAGTTCGTCGATCGCCGCAAGAACGACCAGGAAGGGAACA
>JAHBXU010000960.1 GCA_019636315.1 Planctomycetaceae bacterium
TGCGATGGTTTTCGGGCAAATAGCCGATTCGCAGCCGCGCTCTGCGGTGCCCCGCACGATAGCCCAGCACGGTGGCTTCCCCCTGAGACTTGCGGACGATCCCCAGCAGAATCTTGATGAGCGTCGTCTTGCCAGCGCCGTTGGGGCCCAGCAATCCGAAGATGGATCCTTGCGGTACGGCAAACGACACTCCATTTAACGCCCGGACGTCACGCCGGCGGAGCAATCCCTCCCGGAATGTCTTCCGCAAGCCGTTGATCTCAATGACCGAGGTGCGATTCATCAGCAAGACGGTTCCTGGGGAGTGTCGCCTCTCAGTTTCAACAGTCGACTTCATTCTCAGGCTAGCAACCCGGCGATCGAGAATCGAGTGGGCCGGACCGGGCTGCCATAAGATTTGATTGCAATGGAGCAACGGAGAGGTTGAGCGACGGCAGGGATTGGGGGGACGAGTTCTCCACGATGCGTCAGGCCTGTTGTTCGACATGCGGGCGCGCCATGGCGTTCATTCCCAAGCCGACGGCTTTGCCGTCGAACGCCAACGTGGATGCGTCCGAGCCCCATCTGTCGAGACACGAGGGACGTCCCGCATCGACCGACGGCAAAGCCGACGGCTTGGGATCGCTTGGCGTGAAGTTCGTGCACGGACGAGCGGGCTTCGGAGAGCCTGTGTGGCCTTTCGGTCGATCATGCGGCGACACGCCCTGCCAAAATCCGATTCCGCCCCCAATGGACCGATGGACCGGACCTTGAGGGCACGCGTTTTCGCGCGCACGCGAATACGCTACGATACAGACAAGCCCAGCCGACTCCTGGACAGCAAACATCCCCATCCGCCATTCGGCGATTCAGGCCTATCGTAGAAACCGACCTGCATGGGCGATTTGTACCTCGGCATCGCGATTCAGCTGTTTCTGATGGGCACAATGTTCGTTTTGGCCCGGTGGTTAACCCGCAGGGCATCGGACCGAATTTGTGATCTGCTGGCCGCGATCACTGTCATCGGCATCGCGGTCTATGCACGCTGGTTTTGGGAACACAGTTTCATGGCGAGACTGTTGCCATTCTCAAATCTGATTATCGTCAGCAACTGGTTCCCGTTGGCCGCCGGGTTCCTGGCTGGCCTCGTCTGGCAGCGAATTCGCGACACACCCGAACACATTCCACTGCTACCGGTCTTTGGCAAGTTTCGCGGCCTGCCGCGGCGCATTTTTGCGACACTCGTCCTCTTCGCCGCGGGGACGTTCACTCTCATCGCCCCGCTCCGGGGAGAACCGCCCGCCACTGGGGACGAATGGGATGGGGACCTGTGCTACCAGACATCGGAGGCCACGTGCAGTGCCGCGGCTGCCGCGACGCTGTTGCAATACTACGGCATCTTTGCATCAGAAGGTGAGATGGCCGACCTGTGTCTCACACGGCGCGGCACCAACTGGAAGGGTCTCTTCCGGGGATTGATGCTCAAGGCGGCGGAAAAATCGCACCGCGTGAATGTCTTTGACCGCACCGTCGACGAGCTTGTCGCACGATTCACCGAGCCGTGCATTCTCCAATGCGAACTGAAGCTGGATGACGAAAACGCCACCGCGGAGTTTGAGTTGAAAGGTTGGGTTCGCGGGCAGCCCCATTCCCTCGTCCTCATCGATATCCAGGACGACCGGTTCATCATTTTTGATCCCTCCGTCCAGATGGAAGTCTGGAGTCGGAGCGAACTCGAAACGCTATGGCATGGCCAGGGGCTGCAAATCGTCCCGGATTCCTCCACACTCGCGGCACCATAGTCGCGGACTTCGGGCGGGCGCAACGGGGCATCGTTGGGACTGCTGGTCAGGCAAATTGCTCTCGGCTGCTGCATGTCCTCGCCGATGCTTCCGGTGACGATGCTGTTTCGCGCTACAATGCAGTGGGGCGGGGTGGCAGGACGCGGCCTCCGAACTTTGCGGCGGCTTGCGTGTCTGCAGGTCGTGCCGTGGTTTGATGGGGATTTTCCAGGTGCCGGTCCGATCTCCCGGCGAGGTGGCAGATTCATGAACAAGAAGCAACTCCTCAAACTGGGCGTTCCTGCCGATTGTGTGCCTGATGCCGTAGCCGCCATTCAAGCGGCTGCAAAAACCGGCCGGTGGCGA
>JAHBXU010000961.1 GCA_019636315.1 Planctomycetaceae bacterium
ACTCGAACGGTTCATCGAGCCGATCGAATACGAAGCCGACGTGCACTATCCGGGCTCACCCGAGTCGCGGGAGTCAGTCGGAGGACGCACGGTGCGTCGACTCAAACAGGCACACAGTCGCGGGTTTGTCTTCACCGAGTGGATTCAGCATCCAGGCGTTGTCGGACGTTTGCATGGCATGCTCGGGCCTGATCTGGTTTGTCCTCTGGCCCATCACAACTGCATCATGACGAAGTCGCCGCAGTTCAGCAGCGAGACCGGCTGGCACCAGGATATTCGCTATTGGTCCTACGAACGGCCGGAACTGGTCAGCGTCTGGCTGGCTCTGGGCGAAGAGACGCCGCGTAACGGCGCCTTAAGCCTGATTCCCGGCACGCATCAGCAAGTCTTCTCTCGGGACCGCCTCGACGCCGATTTATTCCTGCGATCCGATCTTCCCGAGAATCAGACATTGATCGGCCAGGCAATTTCCGCAGCACTCGAACCGGGGGATGTGCTCTTCTTTCATTGCCGCACGTTTCATGCGGCGGGAGCCAACCAATCCCGGAACGTCAAATTGTCCGTCGTCTTCACCTTTCGGAGCGTCGACAATCGGCCGTTGCCCGGAAGTCGGTCGGCCGCACTGTCTGAACTGTTGATTCCGGCGAATCCGTCTTGAAGGGATGGCCTCCGTGTCCAGCGACCGTTGTCATACCCGAACCGTCGAGGCTCATTTCTTGCAGTCGCCCGTCTTTCTCCACGCGCGCCATTTCCCGAGGAGCAATTGGGGCTGCGTTGCGCTCGCGACAATGCTCTCCGTGATGTCGGTTGCATTGCTGCCGGCAGCGGATCCCGTCGACGATCGGCCGCCGGCCACCGCGCGCCCCATCGAAGGGGGCAAGCCGGCCAGGACCGACGCTCGGAAGTCGCCGGTCGAGATCCATGTTCTTCGTTCCTTTCTCGGAGAGTCGGCGACGCCGCCCAGCGGCACCCGGTATTTCGTCAGTGAACTGCGATGGACGAATCACGCCGATCACGACGTCGACGTCACGGTCGCCGAGATCCAACTGATGGCAGATGGAGACGTGTTGAGTCCCCAGTTCCAGCCGGCGGCACTGACGACGACGGCCGCCGACGCTCCCGAGGGGATGATTCAGTTTCGTGACCTGCCGCAACCGGAACACGTTCCAATCCCCGCCGGTGGCACGGCGACGGCCTGGATCGTGTTCACCGATCTCCCCCGAAACGGACCGGTCCCCCGGTTGATTCTGAAACTGACAATCGAGGGTCGGGAATATCAGGTGAACGTCAATGACGTGCATCGCACAGCACTGCAACTGACACGGGAGCAGATCGGCCCGCGTGGGCAACTCGGACTGGTGACGATCGCCGGGGCTCTCGATTCCGTCAACGTCGCCGCTCTGGTGGAGGAACTTGACCGCCTCTCGAATCTCGGAATCGCGCGCGTCGTGATTCACTTTGCTGATACGGTGACACCCGTTCCGGATCTTCTCGCCGATTGGTTGGAGCAATCCGCATGTCAGAGGGACCGATCACAGATTCAAACGCAACTGCCGGTGATCTCCCCCGCGATCAGCGACCTTCACATTGCGTCGTTGCCCGGCCGCAGGGATCACCCGCCCGGCGTGCGCGACGGGCGGATACACGTCCACCGGACCGCCGCCGCGGCCGTCGAATGGGCGTTGGAACCCGTGTTCCGCACCGCGGCTCCACGGGATCTCGTCGACCAGATTGAGCGAGGCCATCCTCTGGTACGTGCGGCGGCTATGGCCACCGGCGGGCGCCAGTTGCCGGAGGAATTCCTGGGGACCATCCTGGAACTGGCCGATGCCGACGACTTATTGCTCAAGCGAGGCGCGCTGCTCGCCCTCAGCGAGTTCAACCGACTCGAAGCGGTTGACGCCCTCGTGCGTTCTGCTCAAAGCGAGTCGCCGACGGTCTCGGCGTTGGCCGTCGAGTGCCTCGCCGCGTCCCGATTCGAGTCCGCGCACGCGGCCTTGACGTCCGTGCTGCAGAATCCGCTTCGTGCGCGAACTGCCGATCTGGTGCGTATTCTCTCGCGATACCCTCGCGAGCAATGGATGGATCTGCTGCTGGAGGTCGCCTCGGGTGCAAAGTTCGACT
>JAHBXU010000962.1 GCA_019636315.1 Planctomycetaceae bacterium
GTACAGTGCGCCGATGACGATCGAGTTCAACGCTGAACTGATCAGGCTCACGACGATGATGCCCAGGAGGCCGACTGCCAATCCGACCGCCCCCAGGGTTTTCTGGTCATTGGCAAAGGCCATGATGCCAAGTGCAAAGGGAACCATTGCCGCCAACATGCACAGAAATGTGATGAGCCCAATGCCGAAGTTGGCTGCCAGCGACTCGCCCCAGGCCTTCTTCAGGACGGCGAACGAGCGCTTAACCGCCGTGAATGGATCGGCCTTTTCCACCACAAGAATGGGCACGACGAAGTACGTGGCGATGGACCAGGCGCCTCCCAACAGGGCTGCGGCAATTTGCCCGGCCTTCTCCGAGCGAGACTCGATGGCCTTGAGCACGACCCCCACGGTGGCGCTCAACAAGGCCCACGCCAGAATCTGCGGCAGCCGACTGGTTGCGGCCTGCAGGCCGTCCGCGACCGTTGGATCGCCGCCGCGAAAGCGAATCATCGCACACGCCACCAGAGCCGTATTGAAGAACACAATGACAAAGTAATTCACAAAGTAGAATGCAAACAGGATGAGGTAAGCCACCACATCCTGCGGCGCCTCGCCGTCGTCCACAACGGCATTGACGTAGGGACTATTCCACAAAGGAACCGCAAAGCTCGCCAGCACGAGCAGACACGCGATCCCGCTCAACAGCGGAAATACGAGCAGTTCCTTGTCCAGCCTGAGGACGTGCCAACTGCTCTTTGCCAACTCCCAGCCGTTTGCGATGCGTTCGAACATGTCGCCGTCTCCTCACAAATGTGCAGGCAGCATCCAATGTCAGTCCCGCCCACGCGCGAGACTGTGGCATCCCCGTCAGTTTATCAGCCAGCAATCGCATTCGTCACTGACTCAGCCGCATTTTCTCACGAGCGATGGGAGCAATGGCGTTTGGCGGACTCCCAGGCCGACGGCTCCGCTGTCGGGTGATGAAGGGGACGCCTCAGATGCTCTTGGGATGCGATCGAAAAGTCGAACGACTGTTGCCCGACGGTGGAGCCGTCGGCTTGGGAACGATCTTGCAGCGCGGGCGTCCCGGGTTGTGATGCTTATGTCTCAATGAGACTTCTGTTCTCAACCGACGCGCAGGATTCCGGCCGCACAAAGGTCTTCGCGACACAGCGCCAGGAGACCCCGATCGGCGATGAGCGTTACAAACGGGGCGTGAGCGCGGCGGCAGGCGCGGGAGAGGGCCGCCTGGAGCCGCGATAGACGATCGGCATACAGGGCGATCGCTTTGCGGTTGATCAGCATGTCGGTTTCCGCGCCGCCTTCGATATCGACCAGCCGTCGACCGCCGAGTTCCGCCGGCGCCGACTCCCAGGCGGTCAATAACTGGATCACCCACAGGGCACTCGCCCCGGCGGCCAGGCGACGGATGAGGCTGTCCGGATCGTGCGGAAAGAGGAAATCGCTGATGACGATGCGAACCGCCTGCGGCTTCAACGGCACGGCGTGCTCGTCCAGGAGTTGCGAAAGCGTTCCCACGGCGTCGAAGGGAAACGTCTCCAGGCGTTCCAGATCTTCCGGCCCCCAGGCGCTCATCGGACGGGCGTCTCCCAAGGGGAGAATTGTCGGTCGCCCACCGATCCGCCCGCAAAGTTGAGCGAACGCCGCCGTCAATTGCCGCGTGACCTTCGATTTGGTCCCTTCACCCGTGGTCATCGACCGGCTCGCATCGAACAGGATCTCTGTTCGAGGGCTGATTTCCTCGCGGTACATGCGGACCATCAGTGCGTCGGACCGGGCGAACGCCGCCCAGTCGACATGGCGGATGTCGTCTCCCGGCAGATATTCGCGGTACTCCTGAAACTCGAGCGAACTCCCGGTGCCGCGGCCCAGAAGCTCCCCGCTCCGCCCCGCCGTCGGCATCCGGGGCAATCCGAGCGAATAAGTCCCCACAACCTGCTGAACCTCAGGATCGTTTCGCATGTCGATACGGTCGTTACGCTGGACCGATGAACGCAGGGTCGGATCTGCCGATGGAGATTCCGTCAGCCGCTGTTCCCCCTGCCGTATTGAGGACCACGGCTGTCGACCACAAGAACTGTCCAGGAGATGCGGCGCCGAATCCCGCTCTGGAAAGCTTAT
>JAHBXU010000963.1 GCA_019636315.1 Planctomycetaceae bacterium
GGCGACCTGAGGGCGGTGCGGGTCGTGAGCCATTCGTTCGAATCAACGACTCCCAGGCGGCACCACTTTGAGGGCAACAATGTTGACGCCAGGCCGAATCCCGCAATCGTCGCTTTTCGTGGCGCTGGCGTGCGGCGTGCTGGCGTTGTATGGCACGCTCCTGGGCGACGAACCTGCCGGATCACCGCCCGCGTCGGCGCCGACGCTGGATGAGCTTCTGCTGTTTCGTCCCACAAAATTCCCCGTCGGCGACTGGGAGCCGCAGGATCTCGACTACCAGGACGTGTGGTTCACCGCCGAGGACGGCGTTCGCCTGCACGGCTGGTATTGTCCGCACGATGATCCCGTCGCCCATGTGCTGCACCTGCACGGATCGGGAGGCAACCTCAGTGATCGGCGATTCCTGTTGAAGCACCTGCAGACCAATCTTCGGTTGAGTCTGTTCATCTTCGATTATCGAGGTTATGGCCGTTCCGAGGGAGCAGCGACCGTCTCGGGAGCACTCCTCGATGCGGCTGCGGCACGCCGCGAGTTCGCCAAGCTCGTCGGCTGCGAATCCCGCGACATCGTCCTGCAAGGGCACTCATTGGGCGGAGCGATCGCCGTCCAACTCGCCGCAACCGAAGCGCCGCGGGCCTTGATCGTCGAAAGCTCCTTCTCCTCCTTGAAGGACATTGCGACCTTGCATTACCCCAACTTGGCCTGGGTTGTTCCCGACGACAAGTTGAACTCCGTCGCCGCAATTCCGAACTACAAAGGCCCCTATCTGCAAAGCCACGGGACGGCCGACTCACTCATTCCGCTCGCCTCCGGAAAGAAGCTCTTCGATGCCGCGAATGGCCCCAAGCGTTTCATCCGCATGCCGCGTCTCGATCACAACGACCCGCCGAGCCGCGCGTATTACGCGGCACTCGATCGATTCCTGAAAGACCTGCCGAAGCCGGCCCGATGAGTGCTTCACGCATTACTCTTCGAGCAGTCGATTCACGTCCCACAGCCTCACTTCGGGAGTGCCGAAGGCCAAGGTCGCCAGCAGCGAGCCGTCGGGAGAGAACTGGACTTGGTGGACCATGTTTTGCTGCCGTTCGCAGAGGATGTCGCCCGTCACCGTGTCCCACAAGCGGAACATGTGATCCGAGCCGGAACTGGCCAATAGGCGTCCCTCTGGCGAGAAACTGACGCCGCAGCAGTCGTCCGAAGGACTGGGAAACCGGAACTGGCGCAGGATCTGCATGGATTTGGTGTCGGCCAGGACCAGAAACCCGCCTCCCCCAAACGCAATGCGCTCTCCGTCCGGAGAGACATCGAGAACGGGCTGGGTACCATCTCTCGCCAATTCGGCGACGGGGAGTACCTCGCGGACCTCGCCTGAGTGCACATCAATGCAATGCAAGGCTTGATAGGGGCCGCAACACCGCGCGATCAGCAACTGGTTTCCGTCGTCCAGGAAACGAAGGCTGGAGACCCACGGTCCCCCGGGAAGGACCGTTCGTTCCGGTGCGGTGTAATTATCAGTGCGCCAGAGTTGAACCCCCAGAGAGACGCTCTGCCCGGTTTTCGGATCATCACCATACGCGGAACACGCCAGCAAACTCCCATCGGGAGAGAACCGCAGGCGGTCCGGCGCGACCATTCGATCGCCCGGTCGCCGCTCCCGCGGCAGCCGGGCGATGTGCTCCCAGACCAGTCGCCGCCTCACGAGCCGGCGAGCGAACACGTGAATCGCACGCTCGCCGCTCGCCACGGCCAGTTGCCCGCCGTCCGGCGAGAAGCCAATGCTCCCGCAGTAGATGGGAAAGTCATGCAGCCGGCTGACAATTTCCCCCGTGGAGACGTTCCAGATCGTCACCTGCCCTTTCTGCGACTTGCCATACTCACCCGCACCCGCCAATAGCGTTCCGTCGGGAGAAAACGCAACCTGCAGGCACGGATCGCGACCGGGTGTCGCAAGAGTGGCATACTCCTCGTCTGCAGCCGCTGACAGAGGAGCCACTGCCATCCAGCAGACAACAATGAGCCGCCGCCGAATCGCGAGGAGCTGGTTCATCGCTGTCACCTCAGCAGCTGATGATGGGAACTCGCCTTGCTGCCTCTGGCTTGGTCGATCGG
>JAHBXU010000964.1 GCA_019636315.1 Planctomycetaceae bacterium
TGATCGTGAGTTCACGATGCTTCGCGAGACGTCATGCGGACGGAGCTGACGCTTCGACCCGCCGGAGTCTGTTCCGAAGAATCAATCGCCGCTGCCGCGCTCACCTCGGATGAGACGCCCGCAACATGCAAGGAGGCGCGCCCCGTCGTCTGATGAACTCGGGCTTCAATGAGTCTTCCCAGGGAGCCGGCCAGCAATGTGGGCAGAAAAACGATGTCTCCCAACAGAGCGACGAACACGAGCGCCGCCATCAGCCATCCAAAACGGCTGATGAGCAACAGGTCCGCCCCCAGCAGCGCCAGCAGGCCGCAGCAGATGATGGCGGTTGTATGTGACATGGCCGGGCCGCAGTGCGCGAGCGCCTGAGCGATCGAGTCGCGGCGGGAAAGCCCGCTCCGCAGACCATTTTCGAACCATGTCAGCAAATGGACCGTCCCGTCAATCGCGATGCCCAGAGCGACTGAGGCGGTCACCATCGAGCCGATGTCGATTGGGATGCCGGCCCAGGCAACGCTTCCGAAGACAAATGCGACGGGATAGACGTTGGGGAGCATGGCCAGCGTTCCGGCCCGCACGCTGCGGAGCAACAGAATCATGATGCCTTCGATCACCAGGAACGCCAGACCGAAACTTTCGATCAGACTTTCGAGAATCGCCTCCTGCGTTCGCAAAAACAGCGGTACGGTTCCCGTGACGACGGCCTGGACGTCGTCCTGTTGTCGCGCGGCATTCTCCGCCAGCGTTTCAATCTCGCGAGTGATCTTCGCGTAATCGGATCTCGTCAATGCGGAGGCACAGGCTTTGATTCTCCACAGTTCGGCGCCGGGAGCGATCATCAGCGACCGCTCTCCCAGGTTGATGCGCAATTCATTTCTGGCCAGCCGCATGAATCCCTGAAGTTCGGGTCGCAGTTCGTGCAGGCGATTTTCGAGGGCGGCGGCCGTCTTGCGATAGCGGATTTTTGCCGCAGCCGATGCTTCGGGTCCGGGAATCGGCACATCTTCGCGGAATGACGCCAGTGAGAGTGCTCCGCTGATCTCCGCATGTTGACGAAGCTGCTCCTCCAGACGTCCCACCATCTCCATCCGCTCGAGCGCATTGAGTCGCGACATCGCGTCTTCGCCAAACGCCACGATGACGTCCATTGGAACAACGCCGCAAATGTGGTCTTCGAGGAACTCGTAGTCCTCGACAATTCGTGAACCCGATGGGAAGAAACGGATGAGCTTGGTTTCCGTCCGGAAGTACAGCAGTCCAAGTGAAGCGGCCAGCGTCGCCGCGGTGCAGGACCAGCCCACGCTGCGGTGATGGCGCGCCAGCCAGTCGCCTGCGTTCCACCAGGCGGAATGGTCTTTCTCTGACACGCGAACATCGCGCGGCGGCCAGAGGATCAGCAGCGCCGGGAGTCCAAGCAGAATCAACACGAGCGACAGACTCACGCCCACCGCCGAAAGCCACCCGAAGCTGCGCACCGGTTCCAGGTCGCTGGTGAGCAGACTCAGCATGCCCACTGCGGTGGTCGCAACTGCCAGAAAACAGGGTTTCGCGGCGATATTGACGGCCGTGCCCACCGCCGTGGACGGGTCGTCAAGCGCTGCATGTTTCCAATAGTTGGCCAGATGAATCGCACCGGACAGCGTGAGGACGATCAACAGGGGAGCCAGGACCACCAGCACCATGTTCATTGTGCCGCCCGTGAGGGGGATCATGGCGAGCGTCATCCCAGCCGTATACACCGCGACGGAGAGCACCATTGCGGCCAGCGGCAGGCTGCGGAGCAGAACGAACGCCAGCACCACGCTGATCAGGCAGGACATCGCCGTCGGCGAAAGCCGATACACCATCCACCACGGCGCATTCGGATTCCAAACGTTCTCTCGAACGCTGTCGTCGAGCGTTTTGCGGATGATGATGCCTCCCGCCAGATGCAGGTCGGCCGCAGGGATGCCGCACTGTTCGGCGGCGGAACGGATAAACTGGAGCGTCTGTTCGCGCGGCACAGCGTGTTCGTCGATCTGAAGGTAGACGCCGATGGGCGCATCGGCGCCATGTCCGGCCAGCACCCCGGCAATCCGCCGCCGCGCCTCGTCTTCGGCGACGCCGTGCT
>JAHBXU010000965.1 GCA_019636315.1 Planctomycetaceae bacterium
ATGAGCGTGGATGCCGAGTCGGCAATGCGATCGCCGTTGATGGGGACGACATTTTGTTCACGCGGAATGCAATCGAGGACGATACACGGCCGGCCGGATCACATTCATCCTCCAGGAAATCAATCCACCGGAATCATGCCGTCGGTCGACAAGATCCGCAGACTTCTGAAGCTCCTCGAGCGACTCCAGTCCGGCCGCGTCTACAATTCCAAAGACCTGTCGGAATTGTGTGACGTCAGCCGGCGGACGATTTTCCGCGACCTGCGACTCTTGCAGGACTCCGGCCTGCCATTGCTGTATGACGAACAGCGGCAGGGCTATTGGATGACCTCCGCCTCGTTTCTTCCGCCCGCTGATCTCACATTGACCGAGACGCTCGCCTTGATTGTGCTGGCGCGCAGCCTGGGGCGGCACGACGACGGACTGCCCTTCTATCAGGCTGCGCGTGAAGCCGGTTTCAAGCTCTTCAACAACCTGCCGGATCACCTGCAACAGGAGATCGGCGATCTCTCGGAACTGATCGAAGTCCAGATCGACCGTCGCAATCCGCTCGACGAGTCGCATCCGGTCCACCAGACACTCGTGCAGGCGCTCTCGGCACGCCGCGGCGTCCGGATCCACTATGGCAGCCTTTTCGAGAAGAAGCAGATCCGTACCCTGCTGAGCCCCTACCGGCTGTTCTTCGCGCGACGGAGCTGGTACACGATCGGACGTTCGTCTCTGCATCGGGCCGTTCGTACGTTTCATCTCGGACGTATTCTCTCGGCCGATCTGACCGACGATTCCTACGAGATTCCGCCGCGTTTTTCTCTGGCCAGATACCTGGGCAACGCGTGGCATATGATTCGGGAGCGGGGCCGGCGAACCGATGTCGTCATCCGGTTTCATCCCAAAGTGGCGACCAACGTGGCCGAGGTCGCCTGGCACAAGACGCAGCGCATCCGCTGGAATGACGATCGCACAATGGACTTCTGCGTCACCGTTGACGGCCTCCAGGAGATCGCCTGGTGGATTCTCGGTTATGGCAATCAGGCCGAAGTCCTCGAACCGAACGAACTGCGCGACATGATTGCCCAACACGCCGCCGACATGCTGAAGGCCTATCGACGGTCTCGCCGTAGTCACGGATCGAAACCCTCGCGTACTCCACACCGGCGATCCAGGCCGCCCGCGTAGGCGACGGGTTCTTTACATCGTGACGTCGTCGGGGCTTGCCCTCACCCAGCCGCAGCGGCCGCGCGGTTGACAATTGCCGGCCAGTCTGTCGGAATGCCTCCTGTCGGTCTTGTTCCTTTGGCTCGAACCCTGTCCTTCGGTCCTCACGCATGCAACTTTCTCTGTCGGTCCGCATTGCGGAAGAATTCCTCTCGAAGGAGAAGGCGCGGCTCCCGCTCGGCGAGTTGGTTCACCTGGCCCGAGACGCCGGCTATGACGCGCTCTGCCTGCGGGCGTCACAAGTCGGCGTGCAGACCCCGGTTGACCAGCAACGGGCGGCCGCTGCGGTGATCCGCGGCGCCGGCCTCGCCGTCACGATGGTCACCGGCGACTTTGACGTCGTTTACAACAACGATCGCGGCCCGCTCGGCCTGCGCCAGATCTCGCCCTATCTCGACCTGGCCGAAATTCTGGACGCGCCGCTCATCCGTGTGGCCCTCAAGTCCGACGAGGACATCCCGGCCGCTCAAAAGGCCGCCGACGCCGCGGCGGATCGAGGCATCAGCCTCGTCCATCAGTGTCACACGCAGAGCCTGTTTGAAACGCTCGACGGCATGGAGCGGACGCTCAGCGCAATCGATCGTCCGAACTTCGGGGTGATCTATGAACCGGCCAATCTCGAGCTCTGCGGACAGGACTACGGCCCGCAAGCCCTGGTGCGACTGGCTCCCTGGCTGAAGAACGTCTACCTGCAGAATCAGATTCTCAAACCCGATGGACAGGTGACACTGCACACGTGGTGTCGCGGCGATGTCCCCTTCGACTTGATCCCCATCCACACGCCCGGCGGCATCGACTTCGAGCGCGTGTTCGCCGGCCTGGCCGCCATCGGCTATCGCGGCCCAGTCACCGCTCACCAGTCCGGCCTGCCGGACGAACCAATCGAAACCAC
>JAHBXU010000966.1 GCA_019636315.1 Planctomycetaceae bacterium
CTGACGGGAGCCTGCTGGTGGCGCGGATCACCGCGGCGGACTCCACTGAGCGGATGCCTCCGGAAGGGGAACCGCTCAGTTCGGCTCAAATCGCCTTGTTTCGACAATGGATCTCGCAGGGAGCCGCGGCGCCGTCGGATGAACGTCCCGAGGAAGACCCGCATGATCACTGGGCGTTTCGTCGCCCCGTCCGCCCCGCTTTGCCGCATGGGGACGATCCCGAATGGAATCTGCATCCGATCGACCGACTGATCGCGCGGGAACATGCGAGAGAGGGACTCGTCCCCCGCCCGCTCGCGGAGAAAGCGATTCTCCTGAGACGCGTACACCTCGATCTGGTCGGCCTGCCGCCGACCCCGGAAAATCTGCGCGCGTTTCTCGCCGATGACTCGCCCGACGCCTATGAACGGGTGGTCGACCAACTGCTTGATTCACCCCAGTATGGGGAACGTTGGGCGCGGCACTGGATGGACGTCTGGCGATACAGCGACTGGTTCGGTCGGCGCATGGTGCCCGACGTCTGGAATAGCGCACCGCAGATCTGGCGCTGGCGGGACTGGATTATCCGGTCCCTCAACGAAGATCAGAGCTACGCCCGCATGATTCAGGAGATGCTGGCGGCGGACGAGATTGCCCCGGACGATCCAGAGGCGTCCGTCGCCACCGGTTACCTGATTCGCAACTGGTACGCTCTGAACCCCAACGACTGGATGCGCAGCAACGTCGAGCATACGGCGAAGGCATTCCTGGGTCTGACGTACAACTGCGCTCATTGTCACGACCATAAGTACGACCCGATCTCGCAACACGACTATTTCGCCATGCGGGCGTTCTTCGAACCGATCGGCATTCGTCAGGATCGCATTCCGGGCGAGACCGATCCGGGGCCGTTCCAGGAGTATTCTTACGGGGTGCTGCGCAAGATTGTCCGCGTTGGACAGGTGAGCATCTACGACAAGTCTCCGGAGACCCCCACGTGGTTTTATGCCGGGGGGGACGAACGAAATCGTGAGAATGAACGTGGTCCGATCAAGCCCGGACTGCCCGAAATCTTTGAAACGGAAGAGTTCGCGGTGGAGCCGGTCTCTCTCCCGCCCGCGGCGTACTATCCCGGCGCGCGGGAGGAGATTGCCGAAACGATCCGCCGCGAGCATGAACAGGCGGTAACGACGCGGCAACAGGAACTCACGTCAGCTCGAGAGGCTGCACACAAGGCGATGGCCGAGCTGCGCGAACAGTTGGCGGTTGCGGGCGACGCACTGGCAACAAACCCCTCGGAGCCCCCGACGCACGATGAGATCATCCAGAAGCTGGCATCCGTGCGACGAGCTCTCCAGGTTCAGGAACTCACTCTCGCTGCGGCCGAGCAGAAGCGAATCGTTGCACAGGCCGAACTGGCGAGTGTTCAGGCCCGTATTGCCGCCGACAGAGCCCGTTTTCATGACCCACCGGCCGATGAGGCCGCCGCACTGGCGACCGCGGCGGCACAGGTTGAACATGACGCACAGATCAAATCGTGTCGCGCGGCAGTGGCTGAACAGGAGCGGGTTCTCGCGGTCGCCGAATCCCGGCCGTCCGACGATGCCAAGCGTCAGACCGAAATCGACGCAGCGACAAAGAAGCTCGACGAACTTCGCATGGCGGCGGCCGAAGCGCAAGGAGCTGAAGGCGGTTCGACGTATACGCCGCTCGGACCCGTCTACGTCGAACAGAGTACGGGCCGCCGCAAGGCTCTGGCCGAATGGATCGGCAGCCGCGAGAATCCGCTCACTGCCCGCGTGGCAATCAATCACATCTGGATGCGGCACTTTCATGCACCGCTCGTTTCCAGCGTCTACGACTTCGGGCGGAATGGGGCGGCGCCGACCCATCCGGAATTGCTCGACTGGCTCGCGGTGGAGTTCATGGATTCCGGCTGGAGCATGAAACACATCCACCGACTGATCGTCACGAGTCGCACCTATCGGTTGGCCTCCTCTCAAGGGGCGGACGGGTTGAATGCCGCGCGGGACCCTGAGAACCGACTGTTGTGGCGCATGAACGTCGGCCGGATGGAAGCGGAAGTGGTGCGCGACAGTCTGCTGTTCTGCGGCGGACGTCT
>JAHBXU010000967.1 GCA_019636315.1 Planctomycetaceae bacterium
CTCCGCCGGTGAACTGCATGACGGACCGTTGCGAAGTGAATTTCAGATTCTGGAACTGATGAGAACTGGTGAACGACCTGGGAGCCGATTGCAGCAATCCGGGTGATTCGCCACCCACCGCCCGAGAGTGCGCATTCTCCGGATGGCGTTTCCACCATGCGGGTTACGGCGTGTCCATCAACCTGGCCTGCACTCGTGAACGATCTCAAACTGTCGCGGATCTTCTGTTGGTGTTTGCACCCCGCCCCTGAGTTGACCCCGTAGGCGTGGGTCGGTGGCGCTCATCGTGCGATGCAGCGCGTTTGTCCCCTCACTGGACAACCGGGTGGATCGGTGCGGGGCCTGGATCGATGGTGTGAGAGGAGTCGAGGTGTGTTTATCGGTCGGGCCGCCGCTGGGGAAGAGGCCTGTTCCGGATGTCGGAAGACGGTTCATTTCTTGACCCCGCAGAAGTTCGCGGATAAAAGTGGGGGGTTGTTGTGCGTTCCTTCTCAACCGCACGCGTCGTGCGAAATCCAAAGTCCCAGCAGGAAAGGCTCGAAGACTATCGACGTCACCTACCGGTTGAATGAACAGATCCGCCTCAGCCCGGTCCGCGTTGTCGACCATAACGGCGAGATGGTGGGCGTCATTCCGACAGAACAGGCCCTCAGTATGGCCCAGGAAGCGGGACTCGACCTCGTCGAAGTAGCGCCGAACGAACGGCCGCCCGTTTGCCGTATTTTGGACTACGGCAAGTTCAAATACGAGCAGAAGAAAAAGCAGCAAAAGAACACCAAGACGCATCAGACGCAGGTCAAAGAGATCCGTCTGAGGCCGAAGACCGGGGACCACGACATCCAGTTTAAGATGAAGCGGGCCCGTGGATTCCTCGAAGAAAAAGACAAGGTCAAACTGAACGTCTTTTTCCGCGGCCGGGAAAATGCCCACCACGAGCGAGGCCGGGAGATCCTTGAGTCGATCATTCGAGACCTCGAAGAAGTCGCCAAGGTCGAGAAGCCGCCGAGCATGGAAGGCGGACGGAACATGACTGCCGTGCTGGCCCCCAAATGAGGGTCGTCTCTCGTGTCACCTGCCAAAGGGTGAATGCGCACGATGTGCCAAGCCGAGGGAAAGACGGCGTGACTCCGCCGGATGCGCGAGTTCGCGCGCAGCGGCAAGGGCACGGGAGAGTTCAGGTCGACCGCTCATGAAGATCCTGCTGGCAAATCCGCGCGGCTTTTGTGCGGGAGTCAATATGGCGATCGATTGCCTCGACGAAGTCATTCGTCGATTCGGCTCGGACGTCTATGTCTATCACGAAATCGTGCACAATCGCTATGTGGTGGACCGCTTCGTTCAGCAGGGAGTGACGTTCGTTGATGACGTCAGCGAAGTGCCCGAAGGAGCCATTCTGCTGTACTCCGCGCACGGGGTCTCACCGGAAATTCGCAACGAGGCTCGGTCACGACGTTTACAGACGATCGACGCCACGTGCCCCCTGGTGACCAAAGTGCACCTGGAGGCCATCAAGTACGCCCGCGAGGGGTATCATATCGTGCTCATCGGCCATGAAGGGCACGACGAAGTGATCGGCACGATGGGCGAGGCCCCCCAAAGTATCACCCTCGTCGAAACACCGGAGGACGTTGACCGATTGACGTTTCCTGACGGTGCGAAGATCGCCTACCTCACGCAAACGACGTTGAGCGTCGAAGAAGCGAGCGCCGTGATTCGCCGGCTGGAGCAGCAATTCCCCGGCATCGAACATCCGCCAAAGGAAGACATCTGCTATGCGACGACCAACCGCCAGCACGCCGTGCGGGAACTCATCGAACGAGCGGATCTCCTGATCGTGCTGGGAAGCCAGAACAGCTCCAACAGCCGCCGATTACGTGAGATTGGCGACGCCGTGGGCAAACCAGCCTATCTCATTGACGGTCCGGAGCAACTGCAGCCCGGCTGGTTCGAGAATGTGGGAACGGTGCTCATCACGGCTGGCGCGAGCGCCCCGGAGATTGTCGTCGAGGAGACGATTAACCATCTGCTGCGCCGCTACGGAGGGACGCTGGTCGAAGTCACCACACGCGAGGAGCACGTGACGTTTCCACTGCCCAAGG
>JAHBXU010000968.1 GCA_019636315.1 Planctomycetaceae bacterium
AGGCGGTCAGCGCGGCCCATTGCACCGGGTGCGGCGCACAGACAAAGGTGAACTGCTGCAGTTTGATCATCTGCTGCATGATCTCCTTTGGTCCGTGGCACCAACCGACGCGCCAACCAGTCATGGAGTGGCTCTTGCTGAATCCATCAATGACGATCGTCTGATCGTTCCACTGCGCGGGCGAGACGCATGGCGCGTCGTAACAGAATGCGCGATAGATCTCATCGCTGATGAGGGCCACGTCCCGCTCTGCCGCCAACTCGGCGAGTGCGTGCACCTCGGCTTCGGATGCCACGGCTCCGGTCGGGTTCGCCGGACTGTTAAACAGAATCACCTTCGTCCGGTCCGTGATGGCTGCGGCGACTTTGTCGACGTCAATGCGGAAATCCGGATACGTGTCGACGAGCACCGGCGTGCCCCCCGCGAGTCGCGTGAGGTGCTTGTACATGACGAAGTAGGGATCGAAGATGACCACTTCGTCACCGGGCCCCACCAGCGTGCACAAGGCGAGCATGAGCGCGCCGCTCGTCCCGCTGGTCACAAAGACGCTGCGGTCGGTGTGTCCATAGATCGCGTCAATATCGGCCTGAAGCGTGTCGAGCAGCGGTCGAATGCCCTGCGTCTGGCTGTAGGCATTGTGTCCGGCGTCGACCGCTTCATGAAACGCCCGCTTGATCGGCTCCGGCGTGTCGAAGTGAGGCTGTCCGATGCTCAGGTTGATCGGATCCTTCATATTCGCTGCCAGATCGAAGACCTTCCGAATGCCGGAAGCGTCGATCTGGTGCATACGGTCGGCAATCCAGCGAGAGCTCATTCGTTTCACTTTCGTCGGCAGGGAGAGAAGGCGGACGATACCCGTCCGCATGCATTTTCGCTGAGACGGTCCCCGTTGACCAGCATCGCCCCAAAGAACGAACGCATTGAGGGCAAGACGATTGGGACCGGTTCAGCCGCGCCAGGGAGGCTCAGGCACGCACCACGCCTATTGACCTGGTCCCGGCGGACCTGGAGTCGGTGGTCGCGAAGCCGCGGGACAGCAATCGGCGGGACACACATCGTGGTGCGGCCCGAATTGACCAATCGCCTCCTGGGGAAAATTGCGATCGAGCCGCTCCTGAACCAGCTTGCGGAGCATTCTCACAAACCGCGGATGGGTTCCGACCGTGTGCGATCGGATCATCGTCATCCCGAGTTCCTGCGCCACTTGCGCCGCCTCGGTATCGAGGTCGTACAGCACTTCAATGTGATCGGACAGAAAACCGATGGGGTGAATGACGACGGCGACCGTGTCCTGTGCATTCAAATCTCGCAGATGATCGCAGATGTCGGGCTCCAGCCAGGGGTCCTGAGGCCTGCCGCTGCGGCTTTGATAGACCAGGGTCCACTGATCGCACGACAGGCCGACCGCCTCTGCGACGAGGCGACAGGACTCGCTCAACTGTTTGACATAGTCACTGCGATCGGCCGCCGATGTGGGGATGCTGTGGGCGGTGAACGCCAGTTGCACTCGCTCGCGATCGGATGCGGGGACTTGTTCCATTGCCGCCTGCACTCGCTCCGCATTGGCGGCAATGAAATCCGGATGATTGTAGAACACCCGAATCTTGTCGATGACCGGCGCCTGATCTCCGACGGCCGCCTGCGCCCGAACGATGTCTTCCTGGTACTGGCGACATCCGGAATAGGAACTGTATGCCGAGAGCACAATGGCCAGAGCGCGACGGACTCCCAGGTTGGCCATCTGCTGCACGGTATCTCCCAGAAGCGGATGCCAGTTACGATTTCCCCAGAAGATCGGGAGATAAACAAAGTGGTCGCGGAGATCCGGCTCCAGCACTTTGATCAGGTCCCGCACCTGCTGGTTGATGGGGCTCACGCCGCCGAAATGCTGGTAGTGCTCGGCAACCTCCAGAAGCCGCTCGCGAGGGACATTGCGTCCGCGCAGCACGTTTTCGAGAAAGGGAATGACTTCGCGCGGCCCCTCGGGTCCGCCAAATCCGACGATCAGGATGGCGTCGTACGTATCGTTCACGGTGGGCCCTCCATGATTGAGGGATACGGCCGGGAAGGAGGTCAGGCGAGACTCAGACGGCGCCG
>JAHBXU010000969.1 GCA_019636315.1 Planctomycetaceae bacterium
ATGGGCCCTTGCTGACTGGCTTCCCACGCGGCGTCAATCAACAATGGCGGACATCGTTCCCATCTACGTCTCAGTTTGTTGATTGTCGCTTAAGAGGATTCCCGATGCCTTGTCACCCTCGCCGCTGCATCCTGACGTTGTTCGTCGCCACCCTCGCTCTCGCCTGTTCGATCGCACCGGCACGTTGCACCGCCGATGATGCGACTGAAGCGCGGCCGCTGCGCATCATCGCCTTCGGAGCCCATCCGGACGATGCCGAGTTCCAACTGGGCGGCACCGCCATTCGCTGGGCGCAGCTGGGGCACAAGGTCAAGTTCGTTTCCGTCACCAACGGGGACATTGGTCACTGGAACATGGCCGGCGGCCCCCTCGCGCAGCGGCGGACGGCGGAGGTTCAGGAAGCAGCGCGACGACTGGGCATCGAAGTCGAGGTCCTCGACATTCACGACGGTGAGATCATGGTGACGCTGGAGAATCGCAAGACGATTGCCCGCCTGATTCGCGACTGGCAGGCGGATCTCGTCTTTTGCCACCGTCCCGACGACTATCACCCCGACCATCGCAATTGTGGCCTGCTCGTGCGGGATGCGGCGTTCATGGTCACTGTTCCGTACTATGTTCCGGATACGCCGCGCATCGAACACCCCACCGTGTTCATGTACTTCTATGACCGCTTCACCAAGCCGTACGCCTTTCAAGGGGACGTCGCCGTGTCGATCGACGAGGTCCTGGCCGACAAGGTCCATGCGCTCGATGCACTCGAGTCGCAAGTGTACGAAGGGGGCGCGCTCGGTTCCGAGAAATTTATGGAAGAGAAAGCCGCGGGAGACCCGGTTGCGCGCAAGAGACTGCTCGCGGAACTCTGGTCACAACGACATCAGGCGGTCACCAACAAATACCGCGATACTGTCGTCAAGTGGTACGGCGAACAGCGCGGCCGCGAGATTAAGCATGCCGAAGTCTTCGAGATCTGCGAATATGGCTATCAGCCAAATCAGGGCGAACTGAAGCGACTGTTCCCGTTCTTCAGTGACGGCGCCGACGAAGTCGACGCTCCCAAGTAGGACCGTCGGCCGGAACACTGCCGTTGATCACATGTCGACGACGAGATGCAGGAGGCATCCCAGCGCCGCACTCACGAAGAGCGTCCACAGCATTCCCGCTTTGAACTTGAAGATGGCGACGAAGGCCAGGACCGTGAGTGCGGCTGCGGTGAGCTGAAGCGTCTCCCATTTCGGAATCAGGAGACGCAGGGCGCCAAGATGAATTTCATCGACTTCGGCAAACAGTGTCTGCAGCGCGAACCACAACGACAGGTTGAGGACAACTCCGACGACGGCGGCCGTGATGCCTGAGAGAGCCGCATTGAGCGCAGGACGGCCACGGAGCAACTCGATGTAGGGTGCGCCAACGAAAATCCAGAGGAAGCACGGTGTGAAAGTGACCCAGGTCGTCACCAGCGAGCCGATGATCCCCGCCGTCATGGGGGTGAATGGCATGGGATTGCGGTACGCGCCCATAAAACCGACAAACTGCACGACCTGAATCAGCGGTCCGGGGGTCGTTTCCGCCATTGCAAGTCCGTCCAGCATTTCTCCGGGGCGCAGCCAACCGTACGTGTTGACAGCCTCTTGAGCAATGTACGCCAGAACGGCGTAAGCCCCCCCAAACGTCACGACGGACGCTTTGCTGAAGAACACCCCCTGCTCCGTAAAGACTCCGTCGCGGCCGTTCGCCAGCCAGAGACCCGCAACCGGTCCCCACCACAAAAACAGCCAGATGAAGGCGGTCCGGAGCGTGCCCCCGACCGTCGGTTGAACACTCGTTGCCTGTGGATCGGAAGCCGCACGTTCGGACTCCCCAGTGGACGCATCGTGCCCCTTGATCACCACAAAGATCTGGGGCCACCACCGGCCGCCGACATAGCCGATGAGCCCAGCCGCGACAACGATCAACGGAAAGGGAAGTTGAAAGAAGAAAATGCCGACGAACGCGGCCGCCGCCAGTGCGACCATTGCTCCGTTCTTGAGTGCGCGACGACCGAGTCTCAACACGGCCTGCACCACGATGGCCACCACCGCTGGTTTCAGCCCGAA
>JAHBXU010000097.1 GCA_019636315.1 Planctomycetaceae bacterium
GCGGCCGCGAGTGGTCCCATGGCGGACGCCGATCGACCGACCCACATGGCGAACACGAACGGCAGACCGGTCCATGAAAGCCATTCGGCTCCCAGATCCCACGTCGTGTCAAACGTCTCGGTCGGCGTGTGCATGGCCCGGTCGCCGATCAGGAGCACTCCGTCGGCGGTTGTGTCGTCAATGCCGCAGCCCATCGGCAGCGGCTCGATCTCCGGCGTCACTCCATAACGCTCAAAGAGCATAATGCGCACCAGTGCTGCGCTGGTGCGGGAGCCTTCGTCCAGCGCCAGGGTGCGGAGGTCTCCCGGCGGGACGCGGCAATACAGCTTGACGCTCAGCACCGGCCCGCGCGTCGCGACGCAGGCATCAGAGATGATCTCATAATCGGGATCGGCAAACGCCTCGATTGAAGGGATCAACGCGACATCCATCTCGCCCCGTGCCAGATCGTCGGCCAATCGGCTGGGCCAATCCAGGCTGATCTGTGCTTCGGGAAGCAACTCGCTCAGCCTCTCAATCAGCGGCTTCGAGTTGAGATAACTGACGGCTCCCAATCGGAGCCTTCGGCCGTTCCATTCCATTTGCGGCTTTCGAAGGTGGTCAATCATGTTGGTTGTTTGGAGCGTTCCGTTTCCTCCGTGGAAACGGGGCGAGTTCAGAGTTGCAGCCCGAAGCGTGAGCTTGGGATGGCGCTACGAGCGCTCGCTAACGCTTCGGGTGAAAGTCGATCGATTCAATTCAGTTGGTCGTTCGCGAATCCTACGACAGAATCCCATGGACGGGATGATGTTCCTCCACGCCGGTGAGTCCGACGTCGAGGCCCTGATTCTTCACAGTCAGACGTTTGTGGTCGATGCCCAGGCAATGCAGGACGGTCGCGTTCAGGTCATGGATGTGAACCGGATCTGTGACGACATTATAACTGAAATCGTCCGTTTCGCCGTGTGTCACGCCTCCCTGGACGCCGCCCCCCGCCAACCAGACGCTGAAGCATCGCGGGTGATGGTCGCGGCCGTAGTTCGTTTCGGTCAACGTTCCCTGCGAGTACACCGTACGCCCGAACTCGCCACCCCAGATGATCAGCGTGTCCTGCAGCAGGCCCCGCTCTTTCAGATCGTTCAACAAGGCGGCGGAGGGTTGATCGGTGGCTGCGCATTGCTTCTTCATCCGATCCGGAAGATCACCGTGATGGTCCCATCCCATGTGGTAAAGCTGTACGAACCGCACGTCACGCTCAATGAGCCGTCGGGCGAGCAGGCAATTGCGGGCATAAGACCCCGGGCGGTCGACGTCCGGGCCGTATTTCTCCAGCACGTGCTTCGGTTCGTTTTCGATTTCGGTCAGTTCCGGCACGGCCGACTGCATACGGAAGGCGAGTTCATATTGCTCGATCCGCGTGAGCACTTCCGGATCGGCGGAGCGTTCGAAGGTCAGGCGGTTGAGCGCGGCAATGTCGTCCAGCATGCGCCGGCGCGTCTCTGGAGAATAGCCGTCGGGCGTCTTCAAATAGAGGACCGGGTCGTTGCCGCTCCGCAGTTTGACCCCCTGATATCGTGAAGGCAGAAACCCACTCCCCCACAAACGGTCATATAACGGCTGGCAGCCCGGACTCCCTTCCGGCCGCGAGATCAATGTGACAAACGTCGGCAGATCGGCGTTCATCGTGCCCAGGCCGTAGGCCACCCAGGCGCCCATGCTCGGGCGGCCCGCGATCTGCGATCCGGTCTGAATGAACGTAATGGCAGGATCGTGGTTGATCGCTTCCGTGTGGACGCTGCGGACGATAGCGATGTCGTCGACAATTTGCGCCGTATGAGGCAGCAGTTCACTGATCCAGGCACCGCTGGCGCCGTGTTGCTGGAAGTTGTAGATCGAGGGAGCAACCGGGAACGCCTTTTGAAACGCGGTCATTCCGGTGAGCCGCTGTCCCATGCGGACCGAATCGGGCAGATCGGTCTTTCGCAACGGGACAAGCTGCGGTTTGTAGTCAAAGGTCTCAAATTGCGACGGGGCCCCCGACTGGAACAGGTAGATCACGCGTTTGGCCGTCGGCGGAAAGTGCGGCAGACCGGGCAAACCCGCGCCTGCCGGCGCTGCGTGCGCCGTTGATTGCGTCAGCAGCATCGAAAGTGCTGTCGCTCCCAGGCCAACGCCGCCGTTGTGAAGAAACGTCCGACGATTCGTCAGTTGTGTGAACTGCAGTGGGTCCATCGTCATGTCGCCTGTATCAGCCTCGCGTTTTACGGCTTGATGATTGCTTCGTCCAGATTGAGGAGAATCCCCGCAAGCGTTGTGTAAGCGGCCAGTTTGGCCCGCGGCAACGCCGCATTCGGGTCCGACGCCCCCTGAGCAAGGACGGCCGTTGCCGCCGATTCGTCGCCGTCGAACTGTTGCAGATACGCATTCAATCCCCGCGTGAGGATGTCCAACTCCTCCTCGGCGGGCCGACGCCCTGTTGCCAGTCGAAATCCCAAGGTCACGCGGCTGGCGGCATCGGCTCCCCCTTCGACAATCATTCGTTCGGCCAGTTTGCGGGCGGCCTCGAGGTACGTCACATCGTTGAGGAGCGCCAATGCCTGCAGGGGTGTGTTGGTCGTCGACCGCTTGACCGTGCAATATTCATAGGTCGGCGCATCAAACGTCGACATCGTTGTGTGTGGAACGGTGCGTTTGCGATTGGTGTACAGACTGCGTCGATACAGATTCTCGCCTTCACTCAAGACATAGGGCCCTTCATTCGCCCCGCCCTGCAATTCCTCCCACAGCCCGGCGGGCTGATACGGTTTGACGGACGGCCCTCCCAGTTTCTCGGTGAGCAGTCCGCTGATGGCCAGCGCGTTGTCGCGAACGGTCTCCGCCGACAGTCGCAGCCGCGGACCACGGGCCAGCAGCCGATTCTCCGGGTCCGCCTGGACGGCTGCCGGCGTCGCGTCCGACGATTGCTGATACGTCGCGCTCATAACGATCAGTTTCTGGAGCTGCTTCAGATTCCAGCCGGATTCCATGAACTCGACCGCCAGCCAATCGAGCAATTCGGGGTGGGACGGTGGATCGGCCTGCACGCCAAAGTTCTCGGACGATTTGACGATTCCCACTCCAAACATTCGCTGCCAGATGCGGTTCACCTGGACGCGGGCTGTCAAAGGGTTCTGGCGATCGATGATCCAATGGGCCAGCGCTAACCGGTTCGGTCCGTACTCCGCGGGCATCGGGGCAAACACTGTGGGGACGGCCGGCGTGAGTTGTTCGCTCGTGTCGGGATCATCGTAGGCGCCCCGATCGAGCCGATACGTCGGCCGCGGCTCCGCGCGATCCTTCATGATCATCACGGTGGGAATGGCCGCGTCGTAATCCGCTCGTTCCTTGCGAAGCGTGTCGAGCTGCGCCTGGGCGGCTTGGAGTTCCCCTTCGTCGACCGCGATCAGGAACTTCTTGAACATGTTCTGCCGCGCTTCCGACCATTCCGGAACGTTGTTCTGCGCGGCCCTTCCCAGGTCGTGTTGAATCCAGGCGAGGATCTCGTCGCTCGTCAAGGCACGGTCGAACCATGCGAAGTGAGACATCGCTCCCTTGAAAAACATCTCCGAGCGGCGTCCCAGACGGAGCGGCAGATCGACGGCGAACGAATCGGTCAACTGGTCGTTGCCGACTTCGATTTCGGCGGGTTTCCCGTTGATGGAGATCGCGACGCCCGCTGCCTTGCTTGACCCGTCATAACTGACGGTGATGTGCGACCATTCTCCGTTGGGCAGTGTGGTCTTGGTTGTTGCCTCCAGACTGTTCTGCGGGTACTGATGAATCAGGTGGACTTTCAGTCGCCCGTCTTTCAGGAGCAGAGTGTCCCAGCCGCGCGACTGGCCTCCGTCCTCCATCTGGCCGAGAATCGCGCTGTTGCGACCGTCGGGTCGGACCCACAATGAATACGCGAACGGCGTCGATCGATCGGGACTCGCGATCCCCGTCAACGTGACGTGTGAATTCTCCGTTCCGTCGAGCACGAGCGACGGTCCCAGCAGGCCCTCCACAAACGTCGGCTCGCCCGCCGGGTAGGTCGCCGTTTCAGATCCGGCCCCCGGCGTCAGCGTTTCCAGGAAGGGAAACGCAATTGTCGGCTCCGGCGCCGATTTAAGCGGAATATCGCCGATGAAGAACAGTCGATCCATTGCGGCCTGAGCCAGTGCGTTCAGCGTAGCATCTGCCGCGGCAATCTGCCGGTTGAACTCCTGCAGTCGCTCTTCATTCTCAGGCGTTGGGAGGGCGACCAATGGAGGTACATTGCCGCGCGTTTCGGTATAGACCCCCTTTTCGTCCAACGCGTCGAAGAAGCCAAAGAAGCGGTAAAAGTCCTTCTGTGTGAGCGGGTCGTACTTATGGTCGTGACAGCGGCTGCAGCCCATTGTCAGACCGAGAAATACGGTGCATGTCGTCTCCACGCGATCGACGTTGTTCTCGACGCGCCACTCCTCATCGATCGACCCGGCTTCAGTCACTGTGCGGTTGTTGCGGTTGAATCCGGTCGCCACGAGCTGATCGCGCGTGGGATTGGGCAACAGGTCGCCGGCGAGCTGTTCCAGGACGAACTGATCGAATGGCATGTTGTTGTTGAAGGCGTTGATCACCCAATCCCGCCAGGGCCACTGCTCCCGGCGGAAGTCGTTCTGAAAACCGTTGCTGTCGGCGAAGCGGGCTGCCTGCATCCATCCGGCCGCCAGGTGTTCGCCGTAACGAGGTGAGGCGAGCAGCCGATCGACGAGCGACTCATAGGCTTCGGGAGAATGATCGAGCACGAATGCATCAATCTCCTCGATCGTGGGCGGGAGACCGGTGAGATCGAACGAGACACGGCGAATCAGTTGTTCCGGCGCGGCCTGCGGCGAAGGAGCAATCCCTTGCTGCGCCAACGGAGCCCGCACGAAGTCGTCAATGCCGTTTTTGACTCCGCGTGGATCGTCAATCTCCGGGATCGGTGGACGCACGGGAGTCAGGAAAGCCCAGTGGGGCTGCCACGCGGCTCCGGCGGCAACCCAGCGGGTGAGCAGGTCGATCTCCTCGGCATTGAGCGTTTTGCCAGACGTTTCCGGCGGCATTCGCTCGGCCGGATCATCGGATGTGATGCGGCGGATGAACTCGCTTTCCGTCGGATTGCCCGGGACGATGGCCGATGTTTTCGCCTCTTCCTCGATATCCAGCCGGAGATCCGCTTGCCTTTCACGAGCATCCGGTCCATGACAGGCGACGCAACGGTCGAACAGCAGTCTGCGAATGTCGCGGTTGAATTGGATCGCATCCCCATCGGCCGCCGGCAGGCTCGCCGCGGGCCACACGCAGCAACAGAGCAGCAGCAGCAGTGTGTCCGACCTCATCATGGTGCTCTCTTATTCTCATGGGCCGACTGGTCGTACGACCACAACGGCCTGATCCAGACGTTGCGTCGTCCGCCGATCCCTCAGGGGGAATCGGTGCGAACGTCCGGGAACGGACAGGCGAAGCACGTTCTGAGGGGAGCCTCATGTGCGGTCGACTGCGTACTGCTGCAATTCTTCGAGACTCACGAATTCTAAGGCCGAGATGTGGGTCGCTTCCAGCACGATGGGGGCCGCACAACCGGCTTCGTACGCCTGCTTCCAGCGTTCGACACAAACACACCAGCGATCACCGGGCTGAAGGCCGGGGAATCCCCATTCCGGCACGGGGGTTGACAAGTCGTTGCCGGCCCGTTGCGAGAAGTCGAGAAACTCCGCCGTCACTTCAGTGCAGACGAGATGCAGTCCGAGATCGTCGCGGCCCGTGCGGCAGCACCCGTCACGGTAGAACCCGGTCATGGGATCCGTGGAACAGGTCTTCAATTCGGTTCCCAGGACGTTTTTTGCGGCCATATCGAATTCTCCCCTCAGACCTTCCATTCATCCGTCACGAGCGAGTGCACGTAACGCGGCCTATTCCAGAGTTTCACGCTTGTCTGTATGAGAGTACGCCGAAGCGGCATCTGCTGACAATCGAATTGGAATGCCAAAGCGACATCCGACGACGTCGGACGCACACGATCAATCCCAATGTCTCGCCAGGATGAACAACAATTGGTGATTCCCGCCACTGGCGCCACGCTCCCCCAAAGCGATGGCAGAGCCGCCGGTGTAGGATCTGGCGATTTGCGAGTCGACGCTCGGTGAGAGACGCGCCGGCCGAGTGGGCCGATTGCATAAGCTATGGGCATCGATCGTCGGCGCCGAAAACTGTTCCCACGTATCTTCTGATGCCGTTGAAAGGTCAACTTGCCCGTAGTGAGTGCACAGCGTTACGATAACGAAAGTTGATCATGTTTGATCGAACGCCGAACGGCCACGCGTGCAGCGTCACGGGGGCCGGCCGTTCAAGTCGCGATTCGCACGAGTCCCATTCACCGATCCGATCTTGCGGTCGCGACGGATCGGCAGTTGAGATCGAGTTTGAGAACATGCGTGATCTCCGGGGAAATCGCGCAGGATGCTGGTCCCGTTGTGTGCCTCTCCCGAGGTGGCGGGTTCTTTTCGCCCTCGTGATCGTCTTTTTCGCTGTCACTCCGCAATTCTGCCGCGCGGATGCCACCGACGACTACAACCTGGCACTCCAGCTTTACAAGCAGGAACGCTGGGAGCAGGCAGCCGCGCAGTGGGAACGCTTCCTGAGTGCTGCACCGACGCATGAGAAGGCGCCGCTGGCCAAATTGTATCTGGGACAGTCACTTGTCCATCAGCGGGATTTCGTCAAGGCGCGTCCCGTCTTTCGCGAGTTCGTCCGCTCGCATCCCGAACACGCCGAGATCGCGCTGGCGCTTTATCGCATTGGTGAGTGCAGCTACTTTCTGAATGATGCGCCGCAGGCTCGAAAGGAACTCCGCGACTTTCTCGGCAAGGTGCCGGCCGAACACGAACTCGTTCCGTGGGCGCTACAGTATCTCGGTGAATCCGAATTGAGGCTGGGAAACTTTCAGGATGCCGCCGGAGCGTTTGAGAGATTGCTGGCCCAATATCCCGAGGGTCCGTTAGCGGAAGAATCGCGATTTGGGTTGGCCCGCGCGTTCGATGGACTGAAGCGAACGGACGAAGCCGACGCGCTGTATCGCAAGCTGGCGGAGAATCCGCAGGGACTGCGCGCAGCGGACGCGGAATTCAGCCTCGCGGCCCGTCAGTTTTCCGGCGGAAAGTACGCGGCGGCGGCGGCCGGTTTCGACGCGGTCGCTCAGAGATTTCCGCAGCATCGGATCGCTCCGCTGGCGGTTCTGAACGCGGGGTTCTCACGCTATCACCTCGGCGAATTCCCCGCAGCGATTCAGGCCTTTGAGTCGCTGTCGACGGACGAGCGTCATGGCCGCACGGCGCGATACTGGTTGGCGCTGAGTCGCAAGTCGCAGAATGAGTTTGCCGCCGCGGGGGAACTGCTGATCACATTGTTCCGTGAGGACGAACAGCAGCCGCTGGCGGAAAGCCTGCTGTTTCATGCCGCCGACTGTAAATTGCGGTCGCAGGAGTACGGCGAGGCGGTCCGCCTGTTTGTCGATGTGGCCGACCGATTTCCACAGGGGGAACTGGCCGACGACGCGCTGTATTCGGCGCTGGAAGCGGCGTTGTCGGCAGGAGATCTGGAAGAAGCCGAACGCCTCAATCAGCGGTTTATCAAGCAGTTTCCCGAGAGCGGCTTGGAGCTACCGGTCGGTCTGCTTTCGGGAAGGCTGCTTCTGGCGCGTGGCGATCAGCTTCGTGCGTCAGGCAATGAGCCGCAGATTGCAGAGGCCCAGCAGTTGTATCGCCAGGCGGCCGATGGTTTGCTCCGCGTCCTGGAATCGTCCACGGTGCCCAAGACGCAGGCTTTGGCCCGACTGCATCTGGCGCGGACCTGGGAGCGTCTGAACAATCAGCAGCGACTCATCGAAGTTTTGGAGCCGCTTGCGCAGGGAGCGGCAGCGGCCGAGGCGACGGAGGAACAGCGTCGCGCTCTGATGATGCAGAGCAACGCCTGGTTGATCCTCAAGGACTACGACCGCGCCCTCGAGACCGCCCAACGCTATCTGGAGGCGCACGCATCGGGAAGTGAAGCACCCGAGGCTTGGGCCAACGTGGCCCTCGCGCGGGCCCACCGCAACGAATGGGAACCGGCGTTGGCCGCCGTCAGTCGTGTTCAGGAGTCCGGCGCTCCGGATCTCGCAGCGCGCGTCGGTTATGAAGTCGCAGAAGCGGCCTATCGCGGAGGGCGCTGGGACGACGCGCAAGGCTTGTATGAACATGTTTTGCAGCAAGGACCCGCGAATGAGTTTTATGTGCCATCTCTGTCGGGACTGGCGTTTTCCTTGCATGAATCGGCCCGCGTCGCGCTTAAGGAATCAGAACAGGCCGCAGCCGCTGGCCAGCAGTTTGGCGGCACGGGTCAACTGGCTGAGGCGGTCAGCCGGTTTGATGCCGCGGCTCGGGAATTTGGCAAACTGGCTGAACTCGCCGGGCGGGGAGGGGATCTTCGCGTTCAATCAAACGCCGCCTATATGCAGGGTTTGTCGCTGAAGCTGGCGCGGCGACTCGCTCCCGCGTCCGAGCGCCTCGTTGCCGCAGGACGCCAGTTTTCACTGCCGCAGGACATCGCCAACCCGTCGCCGGATCAACTTGCCGCATCAATGAATGCCTACCGTGCCTGGAAGGAAGCGGCCCGGGCGCTCAGTGAGATGGGACATGTGGATCAGGCAGGGGATGCTTATCAGGCGGCGCTTCAGGAATTGAAACGGCAACCGGCGGACGCGCGTCGAGAGCTGGACCTCATCATCAATGAGTGGGCTCTGCTCTATTACAATGCCGAACAGTTCGACCGGTCCGACGAATTGTTTCGCCTGTTGATCGCGGAGACCCCGCAAAGTCAGTGGGCCGACGACGCCAAACTGCTCCTCGCGGAGAGCGATTTTTTTGCCGACCGATTCGAAGCGGCCCGCGACGCCTTTCGCTCCCTCGTGAGCGACCCGCAGACGGACGAGTTTGTTCGACAACGGGCCCTGCTGTTGCTCGTCGATGCGGCTGTGGAACTTGAGGACTGGAAAACGGTCAGCGAAACCGCGACCGACCTTCGCACGCTCCTTGTCGAAAAGGCCCCGGAGACCTCGGACCGCTGGTATGCCGAATATCGACTGGCGGAAGCGGCGTTGCGCGCCGGGGAGGCGCGGGGGGCCGCCGATCAGTTGCAGAAATTGATCGACGATCAGGCCAACACGGCGGTGACCGATGAGAAGTGGTTCCCCAGTGTCTGGCTGATGCTGGCCGAATCGCAACTCCGTCTGAAAGAGTACGATGCCGTCGACGAAACCGTGGCGCGATTCAAACGGGAGAACCCGGAGTCACCGTTCA
>JAHBXU010000970.1 GCA_019636315.1 Planctomycetaceae bacterium
ATTTCCGTCAACACTTCGGGCGGCGATTCCATCCGACAACAACACAAATAAGCCATGCACTCTGGATGAATGGCTGCCTTGCGTGACCCGCAATCAACAACTCCAGGCACGTGAACGCAAGCACCCCGACTGCTGCGGAGCAGCCGGGGTGCAATAACTGAAGCTGTTCTTTCCAGGTTGTTCTCAGTTGAGAATCGTGCCGGCCTTCTCAACGACCTGGGTGATGGCCTGCGGGTTCAGTTCGCCGCTCTTAAAGGTCTCATTGACCTTGAGCTTGCCGTCGACCCACATCATGACGGTGAAATCCGCGTCCTTCGACAGTTTGTAACTGGGAGGACCGTTCTTGTCGTCGAAGGTCGTCAGCGGGGTATTGGCGATCCCGTGCTTCTGCGCGAGAGCCTTGAGCTTGCCTTCTTCCGAGGCCGGTTCATCGCTGAGCAGAACCACGAAGGCGGCCATCTTCTCTGATTGGTTCTTGCCGACGGTCTGATCCACGTTCTTCACGAGCGTCGCCAACTCGTCAGTCACTTGCCGTGCGAAGATGCTCACCACCGGGCGGTCCTGAAATTGACAGCGATAGCAGAGCGCCTTGCCGGCGCTGGGACCGGTCACATCGGTGACGTAAAACGCGCCCACATCGGCGCCGACCGCCAATCCGTCTTCCTTTTCGGCCGCAAACGCCATGGCCGTCATCAACAACGCCGCCGCGGAACATGCTGTCAGGAATCGCATTCTTCGTTCTCCTGGAAGAGTGGGAAGCGCCGGTGGCCGGACGACAGATCGCCGGCTTTTCGGACGCCAATCTGGCAATCTCGCGCCCGCACCACGCGGGCCTGAACTTGATCGCTACCGTGAACCCGCAGCGAAATAGCCGTGCTGCGGCATTTTCGCGAAATATCCCGCAAGGGGTCAACCCCTTATGAAACCTCTGGGTTCGAGACCGGAAGATTGCATCTTTCGTGCCGTGTTCCGTAAAGTCGTTGTCAGGTTCTTCGAGACATCCCGCCGCTGAGGTATCCCTTGCAAATTGCCCGACAAATCGCCGTTGTTTGTCTGTCGATGACTGCGCCCGCGTTCGCGGAAGACGTTTCGGCGCGGGAACCCGTTGCAAATTTCGCAATTGAGGATGTCCGCTTTTACAATGAACAGGTCGAACCGCTGCTCAAGGCACACTGCTATCAGTGCCACGGGACTGATGCCGCAAAAGGGGGCCTGAGACTTACCGCACGAGAGTCGATCCTCCGCGGCGGAGATAGTGGTTCGGCCGTGGACCTGGAAGCAATCGACCGCAGCCTGCTCCTCGAAGCGATCAACTACCAGATCTATGAGATGCCCCCCTCCGGGAAGCTTCCGGCGGACGACATCGCCCTCCTGCGGCGCTGGGTCGAAATGGGGCTCCCCATGCCCATCGTGACGGACCCGGCGCCCGCCACTCCGGAGTCGCACGGCCCCCCGCAGGTGAACGAGGAAACGAAGAGTCACTGGGCCTTTCGGCCGGTCGTGCAGCCCATCCCCCCCGACGTCCGCAACACGGCCTGGATCGCGAACCCGATTGATGCGTTCATCCTCTCACGGTTGGAACAGGCCGGTCTCGAACCCGCACCGCCTGCAACAAAAGCCGCCCTCATTCGCCGCCTGACGTACGACCTGACCGGGCTCCCGCCGCATCCGGAGGACGTCGCAGAGTTCATCGCCGATGACGCCGACGATGCCTACGAGCGGCTCGTCGAACGGTTGCTGGACTCGAAACACTACGGCGAACACTGGGCGCGGTACTGGCTCGACCTCGTGCGGTATGCTGAAACCAACAGCTTCGAGCGGGACAACCCCAAGCCGTTCGTCTGGAGGTACCGCGATTATGTCATCCAATCGTTCAACAGCGATAAGCCTTATGACCAGTTCATCCGCGAGCAACTCGCTGGGGATGAACTGGACGACATCTGGCCGGAGTCGATCATCGCAACCGGGTACTACCGTCTCGGTCTCTGGGACGATGAGCCGGCGGACCCCGTATTAGCGTTCTATGACGGACTGGACGATATCGCCGCGACAACAGCTCAGGTGTTCCTCGGGTTGACGCTCAATTGCGCC
>JAHBXU010000971.1 GCA_019636315.1 Planctomycetaceae bacterium
GACGGTGGTGCTGATGGCGGGGACGCTGCTCCCTCCGCCGCCGAAGCCGCGCGAGTCGTCATCATCATCGGCGGCGGCTCCGAGCCCTCGGCGTCCTGTCGCCTGAGGTTGAGGCCGTGCGCCGGCACCGGGCCTTGGCCCGCCGGAGGCCCCGCCGGAATTGGGACCACGACCGATGAGCGACCCACGTCCGTCGTCATCGTCCTCGATGGGTTCATTCGGACGACGGAAGCCTCGTCCCCCATCGTCGTCACGTCCTCCCAACAGACCGCGTGCGGGGGCCTGATTGGGCCCGGCGAACGGAGGGAGCGTCCCCCCTGAGATGGGGGCGCCTGTGGACCCATAGGGTGAGTGCCACCGTGCCTGTGCGTCAATGAAAAGTCCCGCCGGGACCTGACTGGAAACTCGATCCGCTGCCTTCCACATGGCCAGAGCCGGGGTGCCAGTCGTCGAGTCCTGATGTTCCGGCAGGGCAAGGTCTTCAAAACGGAACGACACGGGGATTTCCTCAACGTCGTCATGGATCGTCACCCGCACACCGAGTTCCGTGCTTTTGGTATCGCCAGAGAAGTACAGCTTGCGTTCAATGAGCGTCCCACCGCTAATCTGGCTTTCGCTGATCACGTCGAGAGGATTGCCACCAGCATCAAGGATCTCGATCTTCCCGATCTTTGGCGTCGGTTCGTGCTGAATCGAAACGGCCAACATGCCATTTTCAGGTTCAGGGACAATGATGAGAATCGCGTTGCGGAGCACTTCGTCCGCAGTGGGATCAAGTGTTTCGTGCAAACGCTGGAGCACAACTTCACGCGCTCCGGTGGCCTTCTTGAACGTAAAGTTGCCCGCAAATGCGGATAACGACCTGGGGAGACTCCCGGTTGACGCAAACGCAAATCCAAAGGCAACGCCGTCCTCCGGATGGCGGGTGAAAAAGCCCCTGTCGATTGGTGCAAAGTCGCGGATCGGGTCCGAGCCGCTTTCCACTCCGGACGCTCCGAGCCACTTGAGCCGCGGACCTGCTCCGACGTCGATTTCGTTCACTTGCAGATTGCCGAAAGCGACAGCATTCTTCGTTAACTCTCCGGTGGCTACGAGAGCGATTTCGAGCAGTGGGGGCGCGATGCCGCCCGCGGGGGGCACGCCCCAACGGGCCAATGCGCGCAGCTCCAAGCCGTTGGGCAACGATTCAGCGGACACTGGCGGCTGGCCCTGATTCCGCACCTCGTCGGCACGCGCCTGCCAATCGATCATCGCATCGGGGGACATGGCCATTCCGCTCTGGGCCATCATCAGGCCCATGACGGCGGCCGGGAGCATGGTGAGGTTCGTGCGCTGCGTCTCCGGCAGGGTTGCGGAGATCGTCACCACCTTAGCCTGGCCGCCCGTTGTGACGGTCGTGAGAACCGCCTCGGCGATCTGGTGGATTACGCCCGGCAGGAATTCACGGGCCGCATTGAGCGACTCTTTGGCCGAACCGACGGATTTCGCGAACAGGGCGCGGAGCTTGGTCGCAGCGGCCGGGTCGTTGCAGCGAAGGGCCACATCGAGTTTGACGTCGGCATCGAAGTCCAGCAGCAGGGCGACGGCTTCGGCGTGCGTTTCAAGGAGGGGACCAAGTTCATCGGTCGATTGAGCGCCCGACGGCGTCGGCTGTGATCTGATCGTCCCGCCGCGCCCGTCATCGTCGTCATCATCCCCAGACAACGTGAACGACCGGCCGGGTGCATTGGGACCCTGGTTTCCCTTGCCGCTTCCCAATGGTGCGTCGCCCGCGGCCCCGGGGCCTGCGCCGGCGTTCGGTCCTCCAAGGCCCATTAAGCCGGCTCCCGCCGGATTCAGGTTCGGGGCAGCGCCAAACAGCGCTTTGCGGTCCTTGGGAACCACCGCCAACACGACATCGGGCACGGTGGGGAGGAAGCTCAAATCGACCGCTGGAGACGAGACCTTGTCCCCCTGTTCGATGAGGCTCTTAATGTTGGCCTCTGTGGCGAGGATTACGATCTTGTCATTGGGAATGAACGCATACTGTTGCCCGGAAGTCGCATTGGGCACTGGGTAATACGGTTTGGATTGATGCATGCGGATTTCGGA
>JAHBXU010000972.1 GCA_019636315.1 Planctomycetaceae bacterium
CAGCTTGTGCGAACTGCGAGACCGCGCCGGAGAGCTGCGCCTGCTTGAGCAGCACCAGCCCATAGGCATAATCCAGAGCCGGGTCGTCCGGGCGCATCAACTTCGCCGCCCGGTAACGTTGCTCCGCAACCTGCAGACTCCCCGTGTTGCGAGTAAATCCCTCTTTCAGCAGCGCGGTCCAGTGCTCCCGATACTCGCGCGAAACGGGGGAGATGGAACTCGCCTCGGCAGGCTCTTGTTCAGCACCGGCCAGACCCTTCGCGGCGAATGCTCCAAGTAGAGCAACGCACAGCCAGCATCCGGCAACCCCCGACCAAAGGTGCACTGCACGGCCTCCCTCGTGCGATCTGATGCGAAGAGGAGGAGTCCGCGTCACTCCTCACCGAGGAGAAACGCAAAGGCCCGCAAGCGATCAACGCTATGATCACCGAATTCTGCCGGAAATACAAGAATCTCCCCCCACACCGCCGTCGGGTGTGATCGTGGGAACAGCTGGTGGACGCCCTCCATCCCCCCACCCGTGCGTCATGCCGTTTGGCTCCAGGTGGGACGGTTCCTCCGCGGCTCTTTCGTCGTTGGAGCTTGGGAATAATCCGCGGAGCAGACGACGTATTGTTCTGCAGGTGGTGACTCACCGGTCCTCACGGACGGATTGGTTCGACAGGTCCGGGAATGCGGAGCACCATCCGCTCGCGGAGTCGGTGGGGGCTCGAAAGAACATCACGGTTCGCTTCGTAAATCTCCAGGTATCTGTGGGCGCTGCCCAGAAAACGCTCGGCCAGGCCGCTGAGCGTGTCTCCGGATTGGACCTCATAACGCACCATCGGTGCCGCGTCGTCCTGAGATAATTCGGTGAGACGGGCGTCGGTAATCTGAACTCGTGGGGTAGGCCGTGACGGCGCTTCGGCCAAATTGTCCACTCGATCGAAAGACTCCCGACGCTTGCTCGCGGCATTCGTCCACGTCTCCGCCGGCGGCACCGTGGAGGGTGGAGTCTCTGCCGTTAAGTTCGCTTGGGGAATTCGCAGCGGTTCCGGCGGGCCGGCGAACAGCCGCATGCGGCTCGATCCGCCGAGGTCAACGCCGATACTTGCGTCTGGTGGAAGTGCGGTTTGAAGAATCTCCGACAGCGGGCCATCGGCAGCAGGCCGCGCGCGCGGGACTTCGGCGACGACCGCTCCTTCCCGCGCCGTGTAGGCGCGAATCGGAAGATGCTCAATCAGACGGTCGAGTTCGTCCGCGCCTTCCAGAGCAGCGACGGAGACGTCCACCAGCGGTTCCTGGCGAAAACAGAACGCTGCGGCAAAGCCGATCAACAGGACGGCCAACGACAGACCGATCTTTTGATCCGGATGCACGTACCGCCTCTCCCGCACTCACCGTGATGCGGGCGTCCGTGCCAGTCCAGGAAGACCCTTCCACTATCCGGATCGACGTGAGCGAAGGGCAGACGTGAAGGGAAGTCCCCGGACTTTCTCTCAATGGGCAAATCCGAGTCGCACCGGTCACGTACTGAGGGTGGCAACGATTTTGCCGGAAGCGGACAATGGAACGTGTGGACGAGGCTCCACTTCCACTTCATCGAGAGGGACGACTCGACGAGGCATGGACATTTCCGGTGGGCCATCGAGCGCCGGAACATCGTCGGCCGTTCACTGGACGATTTCGCGTGCCAGCTTGCGTGCCGCTCGATAAGCGTGACGGACGGCGAACAGACGCGTGTCGATCTGTTCCTCGTTGTAGTACTTGCCGTGATCGCTCTGCGGCAATCCCGCCAGCGCCAGTGTGAGCGGCAACAGTTCGAGGAATTCGCGATACTGACGTTGTTTGTCGGTTGGTTCCGTCATAAGAGGAGATCCTGGAGGCCAAACATCACCACCCGCATCCATCAGATTTGCGGACGACGCTGAGTGTATTGCTTGATGATCTCGGCCGCCGTATCCCGGGTCATATCGTCAGAACTCTTTTTCTTTTCGCCGGTCGGCTCGGGCTTTGGTTCCGGCGGCCGGGCGCCCGTTTCTGCGGGATTCGGCAACCGGACTTCCGGCGGGGCCGTACGGCCTTCGGCTGCTGCGGGCTGGGCG
>JAHBXU010000973.1 GCA_019636315.1 Planctomycetaceae bacterium
GAAACGTCGGCTCCGCGAAGAATCAACCCGATGAGGTCTCCTACCCGCAGGCCGCCCCGTCACCCGAATCTCAGCGAGGGCTCCGCCTGGAACTCCTGGCTGACGCATCGCGTGACTGGCCAGCGAAGGATTCGATCGAGTCACCGCAACCGCTCAGAGGCGGCTCCACCATCTCACGACTTCGTTCCAGTTCGATTGAAGTGCCGATTGGATCACGGAAGTCGTCGCCCGATTCGGTGAACTCGCCGCTGGCACGCGTCCGCAGTGCGGACAGGCCGCAGCGTTCGTCGATACGTCGTGGCCGCAGTCCGGACACGACCTGAGATTGGGTGAAGCAATGCGAAACCCGTTCCCGCAACGTCCGCATGCGACAACTTCACCCGCGCGAACGGTCCCGAGTTGAATTTCCGTCTGACAGTGTGGACATCGGCACTGCACCATGTCGTTTCCCTCCGGCCAAGGACTTCCCCCGTCCATTCTGCAACCTTGGCCCCGGAAAGGCCAGCCATCGGCAATGATTGCGGTGAACTGGGCGCCCATCCGACAATCGTGTGGAACTTCAGCAGCACCCATTTCCCGATGGAGACGGCAGACGTGTGCGAAGCCCGCACCGGCGGTCTCGCCCGGAGAACGCATGTCTGATCCCCGCGCGGGAGAACGGCCGCTGTCTACCAGACGCGGCTCCGAATTGCCGTGCCGTCCCCGTGAGTGGATGCACCTGTCGATCGACATCTCTGCGCGATTCGCTTTCCCTCGCGACGATGGTCATCAACAATAGGGATCCCGAGGCCAAGGACAGCGAGTAATGCGGATCGACGCGGAGATTCTCAGGCAAAGTTGGTTTCTGGCGGGTCCAACCGCGTGTGGCAAAACGGCGACGGCGCTCCTGCTGGCAGAACGACTGAACGCCGAGATCATCGCCCTGGACTCGATGTCGCTATATCGCATGATGGACATCGGCACCGCCAAGCCGACGCCGGAAGAACGGGCACGTGTGCCGCATCACCTGATCGACGTCATCGGTCCTCACGAAGAGTTCAGCGTCGCCGAGTATGTCCGCGCGGCCGAAGCCGCGTGCCGCGAAATTCTCGACCGGGGACATCTGCCGTTATTTGTCGGTGGAACGGGACTCTACTTGAGAGCCCTGCTGCGGGGAGTCTTCGACGGACCGCCCGCGGATGAGACGTTCCGCAGCGATCTGCAGGAGCAGGCCCGTGTCATGGGAGGAGACTGGTTGCATCAGCAAGTTCGGTCCGTCGATCCGGACGCTGCCGCGCGACTGCATTCCGCCGATACACGGCGGCTGATCCGTGTGTTGGAAATCGTGCATCTCACCGGGCGCCCGGCCTCCCAACAGCAGCGGGAAACACCGCTTTCGTTGGAACTTCGGCCGAAACATGTCTACTGGTTGAATCCGCCGCGCGCCTGGCTGCACGCGCGGATCAACCATCGCGTGCAGCAGATGATGGCCGCAGGCTGGCTCGAAGAGGTGCGTGCCTTGCTCAACCGCGACCGTCCACTGAGCCGGACGGCCCGACAGGCGCTCGGCTACCAGGAGCTGATCGCACACCTGCACGGCGAAGGGGCTCTCGATGTGACGATCGACCGAATTCAAACCCGCACGCGACAGTTCGCCAAACGACAGCACACCTGGTTTCGCCACCTGGAAGAATGTCGAGCCGTGGAAATCACCGGCGAAGAATCACCGCACTCTCTCGTCGAGACACTCTTGAGCGACCGCTGACATTCCTCGGTGTCGGCCGGAAACCCGCACGACATGCCGACCCGACTCCAGCCGTGACGGCATGCCAACCAAGGGTCTCTGCGTTTGCTGACATCCGCTTCGACACCATCGAAAGGGAAGGACTCCAGAAACGAGTGGCCGGAAGTCAACTGAATCGATATCCTCACGATCCTTGCGGAGATCACAAGATTCCGCAGGATTGCGACCAGCGCTGATTTCACGGAGTGTGTTCAATGGCCCCCTACGATCGAAGAAGTTCCCTGGAGGACCAACCAGATCCGTGGGACGCCTATACAGACCAGAACTCCGGACCAACCGCGCAACAGCGTTGGG
>JAHBXU010000974.1 GCA_019636315.1 Planctomycetaceae bacterium
ATCTTCGAGCGCGGCCTGCTCGATGGGCGGACCTTCGAGGCCGGCGGCCACGGCCTGTTCTGGGGCAATCGCAGCCGCGCCGATTTCCTGATGAAACACCTCGGTGTCGCCTGGAACCTGCCATTGAACCGCGGGCTCGGTTTCGTCCAGTGGGAAGGCGAGGGCAAGCCCGGCAAGGCATTCCAGGTGAAGAAGGGCCAACCGTATCCGTGGATGTCGGAAGCCGGCTTCGCGGCGACGATGGCGCAGCTCGGCGACATGGCGCGCTCGAGCTTCGAGGACATGGCGAAGCTGATGGCAACGCCGCTGCAGACCTGGCTCGAGCAGCGCGACATCCATCCGGAGGCCTACGACTACATCAAGGTGCTGGCTGCCTCCCAGACCGCGCAGGCCGAGCCGATGATGACGCCGACCGGCGACTTCCTCGGCTACATGGCGATCGCCGGCAAGATCCGCATGAACCTGGTCAGCGGCTCGGTCGCGACCGCCGATTCGCCCGGCTGCATCGCGATTGCGCAGCAGTTCGAGAAAGTCGTCCTCGAGCATGGCGGCGAAGTGCTGCGCAACACCGCCGCGAGGGAAGTCGTGGTCGAGGACGGCCGCGTCAAGGGCGTGCGGATCCGCTCGAAGGACAACGACTATGACGAATACCGCGTGATCCTCGCCGACGACGTGATCTGCACGATTCCGCCCAAGTACATGTTCCGCGTGCTGCCGAGGGAGCTGTTCCCGGCCGACTGGGTGCGGCTGCTCGAGACGAAGTTCTGGGGCGCCGGCCTGCTCACCGGCTGGTGCGGCACGACGCGCAGCGTGCTGCCCGACATCGGGCTCGAGGAGGGCAGTTTCGTCTACATGCCGGGCGTGATCCGCGACGAGGGCTACATCGGGGCCGTGGACATGGTGATGTGCGACTTCACCGCCTGGGGCGGACAGACCGCGCGACGCGGGCCGCCGGGCAAGCGCGAATACCTCTTCTCGACGGCGCTCACCGATGCCGAGATGCGCAATCCCGATCGCGTCAACCGCGTCATCAACCTGTGCGAGGACTGGGCCAGGACGACGTTCCCGAACTGGGACCGCGACTGCGAGTTCATGCTCTGGACACCGAGCCCGGAGGCGTACGGGCTGTGGCGGCCGGTCGGGCAGGAGCGTCCCGATGTCAAATCGCCGTGGGTCGAAGGGCTCTACTTCGCCGGTGACCAGTACGGCAAGCGCCTGTGGGGCGGCGGCGTGGATGGCGCATCGCTCTCCGCGATCATGTGCGTCGACGCGATGATGGGTGGCGATCTCGAGAGCGCGATCATGCCCGACTTCCATCGCGGCATCCCGGCGCTGCAGGCCTAGGTCGAGGCGGCGGCGCGGGTGGCGAAGCACCGGACCCGGGGCAGGACCGCGATCGTCGGCGTTGGCGAGGTGCCGACCGGCCGTTTCCCCGACCGTGGCGCGATTTCGTTCGCGCTCGATTCGGTGCGCGAGGCGATCCGGGACGCCGGCGTCGACAAGGACACGATCGATTTCGTGATTCCAACGGGGGCGCTCTTCAGCCCGCAGTTCAGCAACGAGCTCGCCACCGCGCGCATCGTCGAGGAACTCGGGCTGAAGGGCGTGGTGAGCAACTGCCAGGTGTTCTCCGGCGGCTCGAGCAGCACCAATGCACTGCGCATCGCCAGTGCGCTGATCGAGACCAGGCGCGCGCGGTGCGTGCTGTTCGTGCATACCGACAAGCTCGGCACCGGTGTGTCCGCGCAGGGCGGCATCGATCTCTTCTCGACAGCCGGCATCTCGGCGGAGTGGGAGGTCCCGTACGGCCAGCACTACTCGACCGTCGCGGCACTGGCGACCACGCGCTACCAGTACGAGACGGGCTGCACCGACGAGGAGCTGTCGGCGGTCTGCGTGTCGAACCGCAAGTGGGGCGAGCTGAATCCGCATGCGTTCTTCCGCACGCCGCTCACGATCGATGAGGTGATGGCCTCGAAGATGCTCTCGACGCCGCTGCGCGCCAAGCAGTCGAACATGCTGTTCGATGGCGGCGCCGCGTTCATCGTCACTTCCGCCGAGGAGGCCCGCGA
>JAHBXU010000975.1 GCA_019636315.1 Planctomycetaceae bacterium
GTGCGTAGCGGCCATTGTTTAGCGTTGACTGGTCTGCACACGATTTCGAAGTTCACCAAACGATCAATTCCCCCTTCTCAACGCATCGCTGCATTCCTGCCTTTCGCGAGCCACTCTTATGCCTGCGTTTGAATATTCCCGCTGGGACGGCTCCGAACCTTTCTCGCCGCAGTCGGCAGACCAGGTCTTCGACCAGTTCAGCCAGTACCTGATGGACTACGGTGAAGACATGCTGGAACAACTGGAGGAACTCCAGGAGTCTCATCCGGATATCGTCGACATGCTGATCCGGCGGGGTTATGTCGAGCAGGACCGGGAGGGTAAGTTTTTCGTCACTCCCAAGGGGCTCCGGCGAGTGGAGAACAAGGCGCTCGATGAACTATTTGACGTCCGCAACAAAGACAAACTGGGGCGCCACGACACCGAGTTCCGCGGCACAGGACAGACTGTTCACGAGGAATCAAAGCCGTATGAATACGGCGACCCCGTGAGCAACCTCAACATGCACGAGACCCTCAAGAACGCGCTGCATCGGACAGCCAATGAGTCGCGTGACGCAGGTTTCGCGACGCATTCCAAACTCGCTGCTAAACCTCAACTCTCGATTACGGAAGACGACCTCGTCGTCTTCGATACCGAGTATCAGACCTCATGTGCCACGGTGGTGCTGCTCGACATGTCGGGGAGTATGTTGCGTTACGGCAAGTATGTCGGCGCCAAACGTGTGGCGCTGGCGCTCCAGGCGCTTGTCCGCAGCCGCTACCAGAGCGATTTTCTACAGTTCATCGGCTTCTCGACCTACGCGACCCCTCTGTCGGAGAAGCAGCTTCTGTACTCCGCGCCCCAGCCGGTCAGCTTGTACGATCCGATGGTGCGGATGAAGATCAGCCTCGATTCCCCGCCGGCGTTTGTGCCGCAGCATTTCACCAATATTCACGCCGGACTCCAGCTCGCGCGGCGCATCCTGCACCGCCACCCCGCACAGAACAAACAGATCATCGTCATCACCGACGGCGAACCGACCGCTCATGTCGAAGGCCGGGACATCCTGCTCATCTATCCCCCCGCGGATAAGACCGCCCGGATCACGCTCGCCGAGGCCAAACGCTGTGCCGACGAAGGGTTGCACATCGCCAGCTTCGCACTCATCGAGGACTACTTTTACTTCGGCCTCGTGAACTTTGTCGAACAAATGGCCCACGTGACTGGCGGCGTGAGCGCCACATGCAACGCCCAGGACATGGGCAACATGGTCATCAACAGCTTCGTCGGCGGTCGCCGCGTTCGACGGCATGTGTAGACGCGCCGCTCCAACAAGGCGTGTGATCAATAGACGAGATTCTTGCGGGGGAACCAGTGAATACGTGGGGCGTCGGATGATGACCCCACCGTTCTCCGCGATCAACTCTCAACCCAACACGCGGGCGTAGACTTCGCGGATGCGACGGGTCATCGTTTCGTGGCGGAACTGGTCGGTGAAACGCTCTCGTCCGGTGCGTCCTAGCCGCTCGCGGAGTGCGGCGTCGCCCGCAAGCTCGCATACAGCCGCGGCCAGTTCGTCAACGGTATCGCGAGGCAGAACGTATCCGGTTTCCCCCGGAATAATCACCTCCCGTGCTCCGCCGACGTCGTACGTCACGACGGACTTCCCCGCAATCAGCGCCTGGGGCAACACGCGAGCCAATCCTTCCCATTGGCTGGTATGGACGACCAGATCCATCGCATGGATCAGTTCCGGAATTTGAGCCGGAGGAACGAGTCCGGTGAACACGAAGTGGTCCGTCAATCCGAGCGCTGCGATCTCCCGTTCGAATGTCTCCCGGAGAATGCCGTCTCCAACCAACAGGAACCGCACATGCGGATGTGCGGCGACGATTTTCGGAGCCGCGCGGAACAGAAACTCGTGTCCCTTGAGATGAAAGAGTCGAGCAATCTTGCCAATCACCAGGTGTTCTGGTCGAAAGCCCCACTGGGTGCGGACGTCCTGCGGATCGCGGCGGGGAGTCAGCAGCGGTTCGACGTCGAATCCGCTGTAAATCGTGGTGAACTTCTCCGCACAATCAATGTGTT
>JAHBXU010000976.1 GCA_019636315.1 Planctomycetaceae bacterium
ATGTAGCCGACGATGAGAAAAAGCGGGTAGAGAGACTCGTGCGGCTCAGTATCCTCAACGGTGTCGCCAGCGTGCTCCGCAGATGATCCAGCGCCGATCGGATGTGGTGTTGGAGCCACGACACGGTAATCGCCGACCCTGGAGACCGCCTGGTTCAACTGGTCAAGGTCGAGCGGAGCCTCCGCTTCCACGTCGGCGCGCCTGGAAGCGATCGTCACATCGGCACGGCGAACGCCTGGAATTTCGCGGATTGCTCCGGCCACTTTCGCGGCGCAGCTCCCGCAGTGCATGCCCTGGACTTCGTATGTGGCTTTCATTGGTTATCTCGCGTTTTTGTACATCAACTCGATCAACTCATCGCAGGCCGCATCAGCGGCCTCGCCTCCCTGTCGCAGGGCGTCGGCGGCGCAGCACTTTAAATGGTTTCGTAGCAGTTCACGGCCCACCGCCCGCAGGGCTTGCTGGACCGAGCTGATCTGGGTGAGGATCTCCACACAGTAGCGCTCCTCCTCGACCATCTTGATCAATCCTCGAACCTGGCCTTCGATCCGCTTGAGACGCGTGGCGTTGGCCCGTTTCGGCTCCACTGCGAGACGGCGAGTTTGGCGTGGCATGCGAAATCCTCATTAAATGCGAGCGAATATACCCCCCCAGGGTATCACTCGCGAGGTCTGAGGGCAAGCGCGCAACTCAACGATGGTATTGCATCGGACAGTCATGTTGGAAAGAAGTTGGAACAATGAAACGCGGCTACCAACGGTGACCTTTAGCGAGGTAACTAAAGGCGAAACGGGGCGATTGACGACGGTTCCGCCGGCGAGGCCACCGGCAACCGGGCCGTGAATCAGACAGACAGGCAGCGCCAACGTGAGGGGGAAGAGTTCTTCAATGGAAGGTTCCTTGAAAAACCTGAATGCACACCGACCTCGACCACACGACGCGCCAAGTCGAGAGACGGCAACGGCTCTGCCCACAGACAGCTCGGGAAGAGCAGACAGAAGCGAAAATACTTTTCCCAGCAAACCGCACGGCATTGTCCCGCAGCGCTCGCAGTCACCGGACCGTCACAAGCGGTCCGGCAGCTGATACCAGTGGGCTGCACTGGTCACGCTGCATCACGTTGTGTCGCTGGGTGAGTTGTTCCGACTTGACCTTTTTCGTTCGCCCGCCGTGCATATTGCACCACGGGCGGTAATGCGACAGACTGCAAAAACGTCGGTGCATGAACGACACTGGTGATTCAATTTCCTGACGTGGAGACCGATGGCCAAACGGGCGAAAAGACCTCTGAAACCCAGCAATCACCCGCAGACCGAGGAGGGATACGACAAGATTCTGGATGGAATCTCGGACGTGCTGGAAGCCGCGCGTCGGGCGTCGGCGCGATCGGTCAACTCGATTATGACCCTTACGTACTGGGAGATCGGACGCCGCATCGTCGAGTTCGAGCAATCCGGCGAGAGTCGGGCGGAGTACGGAACGGAACTCCTGAAGCGTCTCTCGGGCGACCTTACGGAGCGATTCGGTCGGGGATTCTCGCGCCAGAATCTCCAGAACATGAGGTTGTTCTACGAGTGCTGGCCAATTTGCCAGACGATGTCTGGCAAATCCGAAATTCCTGGTGAGCGGCTGGTAGGCGCCCCAAAACGCCAGACACTGCCTGGCGTTTTGAGTTCCGGTCAGAATGGGTTTCCGCTGCCGTGGTCGCACTACGTCCGCCTGCTCTCGGTCAAGAACACAGACGCCCGCCAATTCTACGAACAGGAAGCTATCCGGGGCGGCTGGTCGATTCGCCAACTCGACCGACAGATCAACAGCCAGTTCTACGAACGGACGGCTTTATCGAAGAACAGGGCCGCCATGCTCAAGAAAGGGCAGCAGCCGAAGGCGGAAGACCTGGTCACTGCCGAACAGGAGGTCAAAGATCCATACGTGCTGGAGTTTCTGGATCTCAAGGATGAGTATTCGGAGAACGAACTCGAAGCGGCGTTGATCGCCAAGCTGGAGTCGTTCCTGCTGGAGCTGGGAGGGGACTTCACGTTCGTCGGCCGGCAACGGCGGTTGCGGAT
>JAHBXU010000977.1 GCA_019636315.1 Planctomycetaceae bacterium
CGGAACACGGTCCCCCCCGACCAAAGGCGTCGAGCGCGTGAGCACCTGCGCCAGGCCGTGAGCGTGGATAAGACCCCCGCCCTGAACACACTCCGTGCCCTCAAAGTCCTCCATCTCACCGCCGCCCTCCGCCAGTCACGCCCGCAAAGCCCCTCACCTTTCCAAAAACGGAGTGTCACCACGCAAGGCGTTGCCGTGGCTCATTCGCCGCTCGCTATTGCGGTTGCCGGGTCTGGTCCGGTACGCTCGACGGGTCATTGCTCGGGGCTCGTGCGACCGATGATTCTTCAAGCTGCGGGCTCCGCTCAGCACGCCGTGCAACCACAGACCGGGAGCAGAAGATGCGTCGATTCTCTTACATCCTGACCGTGCTGGTCGTATTTGGATTGGGCTACTGGGTCGGTGCGGGAGGGAGGGGTCTCGATGCCCAGGCACAGGCCCAACCGGCTGCGAAAGCCGCACCGCTTGACGTCTCTCCGCAGGTCGCGGGAAAAATCAAAGAGGCCCGCTATGCACTCCAGGAAGCGGTCAAAGCACTCCAGAACGATGGTCGGTACGAGACGATCACCGCCGACCTCAACACATTTCTGATCCTCTCCGGGGGAGGTAACGCTCGGGAGGACTTAGAATCCGGTCGCGGCGTCGATCCCGAAACATTCGCCGCGCTCCATGCCGGCCTGGCCATCCCGGAAGTCGCCGATCATCTGGGCTATGACGACAAGGGACGCCTCACCTATCAGAACAAAGTCGTCAGGATGTACTCCGTCTCCCGATTACAGCAGTCGTACCAGCACCGGTTGATGTTTGCGGACCCGGCCCTGTGAATCGCTTCTAGCGGTCCGCGCGGCGTCACAGTCGGGCGAGCCGTCATTCCGTCGCCGACTTGCTCGGCTTTCGGCCGTTTCGGCGTGTTTTGCCGCGAATTCGCTTGGGAGGCGTCCGAGCTACCTTATACAATGGGCTCATGGAGGGCCGCAGTGCGCCAACGGAGTCCTGCGCCATGTTCAATTCGGCGATCGTCGATTTGAACGTACGACGAACTCAGGACCATTCTCGACACCTCTCCAGCGCAGCGACCCCTCGCCACGCGGAGACCAGTCCCCGACTGGGAGTAACGGCACATGATGACCAGAAACAACGCCCTTCGCTGCTCGTGGAGCGCCCTGCTGATCGGCCTGAGCGCCTCAACGTCTCTTGCGGGACAATCGGCCGAGATCCACTCCTTCAACGCTCCAGACGGTGAGTCCTACTACGCCGTCTCGCTGGCCGGAGATGCCCTCCAGGCGCCTGCGGCCGGACAGCTCGAACATGTCGTCCTGTTCGATACGTCGGCGAGCCAGGTGGGCGAGCACCGGCAGTATGGGCTCCAGTTTCTGGAGAGCTACTTGAAGTCTCTACCGGCGGCGGACCGCGTCGCTTTGTTCGCGGTGGACGTCGACGCCGTTTCGCTCACCCAGGGTGCTGTCGCCCCGGCGAAGGCGTTGACATCCGGTATGCCCGCGCTGCAGTCCCGTTTCCCGGCGGGATCGACCAATATGATGGTCGCTCTGCAAGCGGCGATCAAGCAACTCTCCGGTCGCGTTCCCGCGTCCGTCCTGTACATCGGGGACGGAATGAGCACGGCTCAACTCGTCCAGCCGACTGAAATGCAGGAACTTCTCGGAGAACTTCAGGCGCGCCGCATCCCTGTGCACACGTTTGCGGTCGGTCCGAACACCGATCGGCAACTTCTCGGCATCCTCAGCCGGCATACCGGCGGTCGGGCCATGGGCGATGATGGAGCCGCCGCAGCCGACGAACTCGCGGAGATCATGGCCGACGCGACGCGACGCCCCGTGTTTTATCCGGAGCAAGTACAGATTTCATCGAGCATTGACGGACTGCTGATCCAGAATCCTGTCCCCATGCGTGGCGATCAGGAGACGCTTTACCTGGGGAATGGACAATTGCCCCAAGGTGAGTCTCTGACGATGAGCGGCACGCTCGCGGGCCAGCCGGCGTCCTTCGAGTGGACGTTGTCAACCGATGGTAACAACACGGGCAATACCTTCCTTTACGGTCACTACCGT
>JAHBXU010000978.1 GCA_019636315.1 Planctomycetaceae bacterium
TTGACCCGGCGTGCGGCGATCATTCTGCAGAGTGCCGCGCTGCTGCACGAAATCGGCGCCTTCGTTAATCAATCGAGCTTGCACAAGCATTCGATGTACCTCATTCTCAACAGTGAGCTGTTTGGAATGACGCAGGATGATCTGCTGCAGGTGGCCCTGGTGGCGCGATATCATCGTCGTGCGACGCCGAAGCCGGCGCACCCCTACTTCGATCGATTGAGCCGCGATCAGCGCGTCGCGGTCTCCAAGATGGCCGCAATTCTCCGGATTGCCGACGCCCTGGAGACATCACGCAGTCAGCGGATCCGGGAAATCAAGGCCGAGATCGAGCCGGACCGGTTGGTGATTACCGTTCCCGGACACCGCGACGTCTCGGTCGAGCAATTGGCGATGCGGCAGGCCCAGCCGATGTTTGAAGAGGTTTTTGGTCTGCGCGTCCTTTTGAGAGCCGGCATGCGCTGATTTCTGCGGGGGCGGAAGCGGCCCCTCGCACCCCCGATTCCCCCGCTCGCCGCGGTCCACACCGTCGTCCAGTTGCGAAAACGCCGTCTCCAATGAGCACCCCGTCGACGAACTATCTGAACCGCGAACTGAGCTGGCTGGAGTTCGATCAACGCGTGCTGGACGAGGCACAGGACGTCAGCGTGCCGCTGCTGGAGCGGTTGAAGTTCCTCGCCATCTCGGCCTCGAATCTGGACGAGTTCTTTCGTGTGCGCGTCGGAGGACTGCGAATCCAGACGGCCCAGGGAGTCACGCGTCCCGACCCTGCCGGACTGTCGCCCTCGCGGCAACTGGAGGCCATTCGATCGCGCGTCCGCATGCTGCAGCGCGATCAGTACGCCTGCTATGCCGAGCAACTGGCTCCCGCGCTCGCCCGGCACGGCATGCAGCAGGTGCTTCCCGGTCAACTCAACAAGTCGCAACTGGCGTTTGTTCGGCGGCTGTTTGAGGAAGAGATCCTCTCCGTGCTGTCTCCCATCGCGGTCATCGGTCGAGACGACTTTCCGCTGCTGCCCAACGAATCGCTCAACATCTGTGTGCGGCTGTCAACTCCTCCCGCGTCCGTCCGAAATTCTCCCGGAAACGGGCCCGCGGATGTGCGATTTGCGATTCTTCCGCTCGGTCAGACGCTTTCCCGATTCATCACGCTGCCATCGGACGGGGGGCTGTCGTACCTGCTGCTGGAAGACGCGGTCGGTCTGTTTGTCGATCGCTTCTTCGAAGGGGGCCAAGTACTCGATTGCGCCGCATTTCGTGTGACCAGAAACGCGGACATCTCGCTGCGAGAGGATGATGCGGACGACCTCACCGAGGAGATGGAGGAACTGTTACTGGAACGCCGTCAGGCGGAGTGTGTGCGGCTGGAGGTTTCGCACAGTGCCGCGCCCGAAACGGTGATGTTCCTCTGCAACTCTCTGGCGGTGGAGGAAGCCGACGTCTACCGCCATTCGGGACCGCTGGATCTGGGGGCGTTTTTCGGCCTGGCACAGCGAACGGGTTTTGAAGAACTGAAATACAAGGATTGGCCTCCACAACCGTCCACCCGCATGGTGCCGGGGACGGCCATGTTCGAGACCATCACCGATGCGGACTTGCTGTTGATTCACCCGTACGAAAGTTTTGAGCCGGTCGTTCGATTTCTGCAGGAGTCTGCGGATGATCCCGATGTGCTGGCGATCAAGCAGACGTTGTACCGCACGAGCCGCGACAGCGCGATTGTCGCGGCCCTGATGCAGGCCGCCGAGAACGGCAAGCACGTGACGGTCATTGTGGAATTGAAGGCTCGGTTTGACGAGGCGCGTAACATTCGCTGGGCGCGTCGGCTCGAACAGACGGGGGCTCAAGTCATTTACGGTGTGAAGGGGCTGAAAACCCATGCCAAGTGTTGCATCGTCGTCCGTCGCGAACCGGACGGCATCCGTCGCTACGTCCATTTCAGCACGGGCAACTACAACGAGGTCACCGGCCGGCAGTACAGCGACGTGAGCCTGTTCACTCGGAACGAAGAGTTGGGCCGGGACGCCGTCGCGTTCTTTAACGCGGCTACCGGCGCCTCTCAGCCGCAAAA
>JAHBXU010000979.1 GCA_019636315.1 Planctomycetaceae bacterium
CAGCCCCGGGGAACCGGTGCGCGTGCGGGCCGACAGCGACTGGAGCGTCCCCGAGCCCGAGTTCACGCTGGTGCTCAATCCCCAACTGAAGATCGTCGGGTACACCATCGGCAACGACATGTCGGCCCGCGACATCGAAGGAGAGAACCCGCTGTACCTTCCGCAAGCCAAGGTTTACAAGCAGTGCTGTGCGCTGGGACCGGTCATCCGTCTTGCCGGCGAACCGCTGGATCTCGACGCAACGCAGATTCAGATTTCGATCACGCGCGGCAGGAAGGAAGTCTTTCGCGGCGACACGTCCCTGGGCCGACTCAACCGCACGCTGGAAGACCTCGCCGACTGGCTGGGCCGCGAGAACGAATTTCCCCAGGGAGCGTTTCTCCTCACCGGAACGGGCGTTGTCCCACCAGACGAGTTTTCACTTGAAGACGGCGACCAGGTCTCGATCACCATGACGGGAATCGGCACGCTGGAGAATCCCGTGGTCAAAGACGCCTCCAGGTGAGAACCCCGTGCGCCTGTTTGAAGGAACCGAGTTCGATCGCCCGCCGCGGTGCGAGCAGTGTGGGGAACTGGAGGCGGAGTGCAAATGCCCGCCGCCCGAGCCGGTCTACAAGCCGCCCCACAAACAGACGGCGCGGATTATTGTTGAGAAGCGCCAACGCGGTAAGCAGGTCACCGTCGTTCGCGGCTTAATGGCAGCCGACAACGATCTCGGCGCCTTGCTCACCGAGCTCAAATCGCATTGCGGCGCCGGCGGAACGTTGCGCGGCGACGAGATCGAGATCCAGGGCGATCAATCGCAGCGTGTCCGCGATGCCCTCAGCCGACGCGGTTACCGCGTTCGATGATCCATCAGAACTCGTGAGAACACGCAGTCCGGTCAGGTGGCGTTGGAACTCCGTCGACAGGCGTTAGAAAAACGAGATCCACTCGACGAACGCGCCGTTGCGGCGGAGATCTTCCGTACCGGACGCCGAGGTAATGCAGCGCAGTTCCAGTTGAGAGCGTTTGCCGATCTTCCGCCGGCAACGGAGACCGAAACCGAAGACCTCACTGTCCCCCGGAAACTCCACAGCGATCTCGGGAATGACGGCCAGATCCTTGTGGAGCGCGAAGAACTCGGTTCCCACAGCGAAGCCGCGATTGACGACGCCCGAGGGATCCGCGCTCAGCCGGATCAGTGGATTCACCTCGAAGGTGTTGCGAAGGCGGTCGAAGTTTCCGCCGCTGATCGATTGCCAGCCTTCCGTCGCCCAGTAGGCGTTCGCGTACAGCAGCAACGACTCGAAGCCGACGATGTGCTCGGTGAAGTAGCGGGTCCAGTTGGATTCAAACACGAACAACTGACCGCTCCCGTCGCGGCCGTCGTCGCCGACCTGGGCCAACACGCGGCCGGCAACGTTCCACACCCCCCAGAGCTGCGTCAGACTTACCGCGAAGTAATCCTGGTTCAAATCCGGCTGCCCCTGCACGGCCACGTGCACGTACGTGGCTTCGATGTTTCGCGTCTGCCAGTCGATGAACCAGTGCGTCCCGACAAAGCGGACGTCCTCTTCGTCAGGAATCATGTCGACTTCGTCGAACGCACCAAACACCTGTCCCAGAATTTTGCTGAACGGTTCCTGGATGATGTCGTTCTTGCTGACAATGACGCCGACGACGTCGTCGTTAATCAGCAGTCGATTGTGCATTTCCAACGGAAAAAGGCCGGCGGTCAGCAGGATGTCGGCCGGCACGGTGTCGGGAATCACGCCGCTGAAGACTTCGGAGATATCGGCCTCCAGCCAGATCCGTTGCGGCAGGGCGCTGGAGTGATCAATGTAATCGACGCCGTCGTTGAGCCTGAGGAAGGAGCCGCCGGTGTTCTTCTTTCCCAGCGGCCGCCACTGGGCGTGGATCCGTTCCGTCGCCCCCAGGGAAAAGTCGACGTCAATGAACATCTGATGTCCGATGCCGACCAGCTCATCTTTCCCTGATTGATAGGCCGTGCCAAAGATGCTGTAAGCACCGTAAATCACAAGCGATGGTGTGATCTGATGTCCGTCCCAGGGCCA
>JAHBXU010000098.1 GCA_019636315.1 Planctomycetaceae bacterium
TCCAGCTGGAATTCGCCGTGCGCCTGGGGTGGCTGCCGCTGTTCGGGATGGTGAGCGACAACCATGACAGCCTGTCGACCGGGGGCAAAGCGCAGGACATTTTCTGGCATGCACTGCTGCCGGTCACCTGCTACACGTACGGTTCGCTGGCCTACTACAGTCGCTTCATCCGGGCCAACATGCAGGAGGTCATCCGTCAGGACTACATTCGCACGGCATTGGCCAAAGGGCTGGGGCCGGTGCGCGTGCTGTGGCATCACGCCTTTCGCAACACGCTGATTCCTCTCGTCACGCTGATCGGCCTCACGTTGCCGAGTTTGCTCTCGGGATCGGTGATCATCGAGCAGATTTTCAGCTGGCCCGGCATGGGACGGCTGTTTTTCGAGTCCATCCTCGAACGCGACTACCCGACCATTATGGGCCTCACGCTGATGTTCGCGCTGCTGACGCTCGCCGGCCAACTGCTCGCCGACGTGTTGTATGCCGTCGTCGATCCACGCGTGCGGCTGGAGGACAAGTGACTGCACGATGTTCAGCTGCACTTTATCAACTGAGCGGCTGAACATTCCCGGCTTCCCAAACTCCCGTTTCGGACCGTGGAAAGGAGACCCTGATGAGTTCGTCAGCAAATCAGACGACAGTGACCGTTGTGCCGTGTCTACGGTACCGCGACGCACCGGCGGCGATCGAATGGTTGTGTGGAACATTCGGATTTGAGAAACGGCTCGTCGTCCCCGGCGAAAACAACACGATCGCCCATGCGGAACTGACGTTCGGGAACGGGATGATCATGCTCGGTTCGGTGATCGACAACGAATTCGGCAAGATGATGGCGCAGCCGGATGAAATCGGCGGCCGAGAAACCCAGTGCTCCTATGTCATCGTGGCAGACGTCGACGCGATCGCCGCCGGCGCAAAAGCAGCGGGGGCCCAGACGGTGATGGATGTGAAAAATGAGGACTATGGCGGCCGGAGTTATTCGTGCCGCGATCTGGAGGGCCACTTGTGGTTCTTCGGCACGTATGATCCCTGGAGCGCGCAGGCGGAGTAACATCGGATGACGGCGGAGAGCGACCAGAATCTGATCGACCCTGAGATGGGACCGGCTCCCACGCCGGCGGGGCCGCTGCGCGTCGCCGTTCCGAAATCGCCCGGCTTCTGGAAGGAGGCCTGGCGGCGACTGAGGCGGCGCCGGCTGGCTATGCTGGCTCTGGTTTTTGTCGGGTTCACCGGAATCGTCGCCATTCTCAGTCCGGCCATTGCAGGAACACGTCCCGTCCTCGTTCGATATAAAGGCCAATGGTACTTCCCGGCGATGGCCTATTTTCGCCCGGCATGGGAGAACCCGATCTTCCAGGAAGACGGCTTTCGCAAGCGCTACAATCCGGAGATGTTCGCCGAGAAGGATCCGGACAGTTGGGTGCTCTGGCCGCTCAACTTCAATGACCCCTATCGCCGGGTGAAGTCGGGAGATTGGCCTGACCGCGCCGGCAACCCAAGTCTGGCCGACGTCAGCCCGCCGCAACGGCCGACGGAGGTGCTTGGCCCCAGTCGCCTCAACTGGTTTGGCACCGATCAGAACGGCGTCGACGTGTTTGCGCAAATGGTTCACGGCGCGAGGATCGCGCTGCTCGTCGGGTTTGTTTCGATGGGGATCGCGTCGGTGATCGGCATCACCCTGGGGGGCGTCGCCGGGTATTTCGGCGGCTGGGTCGATACGATCGTCAGCCGCGTGATCGAGGTTGTGATGTGCGTCCCCACGCTGGTGTTGATTCTCGCCCTGCTGGCGGTCATCGAACAGCCGACGATCTGGCACATGATGACGATCATCGGCTGCACGGGCTGGACGGGCATTGCGCGGCTGACGCGAGCCGAGTTTCTCAAACTGAAGCAGATGGATTTCGTCGCTGCCGCGCGGGCCACCGGCATCGGGCCGATCCGCATCATGTACCGGTACCTGCTGCCCAACGCACTCGCGCCCGTGCTGGTGCCGATCACGTTTGGTATCGCCGCGGCGATTCTCATCGAAAGTTCGCTGAGTTTTCTAGGCTTTGGGGCGCCGCCGCCCAATCCGAGTTGGGGCACACTCCTCAGCGCCGGGCGAAGCAACTATCAGCTGTGGTGGCTGATCGTATTCCCCGGGACGGCCATTTTCCTGGCGGTGCTCGCGTACAACCTCATCGGTGAAGGTCTGCAGGAAGCAACCGACCCGCGACTCCGCGACGCCAGCGAATGAGAGCCGCGGTTAACGGTTGCGATCGCTGTCGCAGCATGGACGGCCCTCCACGGCGAACCCTGAACCGTTTTCCACGACTCAGCCGCTGGAAACTGGCGTCCGCAGCGACCGGGATCGTCAGTTGTGATTGGGTGAGAATCGGCGACAATGCCGGCGAGAGGATTCGCACCGTTGAGTTCCACTCCGGTCGGTTGGTTACGCGAGTGTCAAAGCGAGGAACGTCTCGGAGTTCCCTTCCTGACGTGTCGCCATGATGTAGCTGCAGAGCCCTTATTGAACGGATCGCCGCTCGGTTTAGCTGAAATGGCTTTCGCCTGCAGAGGATTGCAACAGATGAGTTGTCTGGGGTATTTATTTTGGACCGTACCGAGATGATTGGCGTCCTTGTGCAAGCGTGGGTTGGTTGTTGGCCAACACTGTCCACCGCGATGCCTCTGACCTGCCGTTTGCCGGCACGATGTCGATCTGGAATCCACGTTCCCGCAGCGGCGCGATTGATGTCAACCAGGATGGCCAACTCGACATTGTCTCCGGCGGCTGGTGGTACGAGGCCCCCGCATGGAAGAAGCACTTCCTGCGGACCGTCGAGGAGATTCGCGGACGGTATGACGACTACTCGAACCTGCCGCTGGATGTTAACGGTGACGGGCGGCTCGACATCATCAGTGCCAACTATCGCAGCGAATCAATTTTCTGGATCGAGAATCCCGGCCCGGACGGCGGCGAGTGGACGACGCACCGCGTGACGACGCCCGGACCGATGGAAACCGGGCGACTTTTTGATATCGACGGTGACGGTCAGCTCGATCTGCTCCCGGCCGGAGTGAAATTCTCCGCATGGTGGAGCATCGATCCCGCAGCCGCCAGCGATGGCGAACGGTGGACGCGTCACGAGCTCCCGCCGCAGGTGACCGGGCACGGCATCGGTTTCGGCGACGTCGACGGGGACGGCCGGAGCGACATCGTCGGCGTCCACGGCTGGGCGAAGGCGCCCGAAAACCGACGGACGGGAACCTGGGAATGGCAGCCGGAGTTTGTCCTGCATCGCGACGCCAGTGTGCCGATCCTCGTCTATGACGTCGACGGGGACGGGGACACCGACATCGTTTGGGGCCGCGGACACCAGACCGGTCTCTATTGGCTGGAGCAGAAGACGGATGCGGACGACCCAGGGAATTCGGTAACCAGCGCGACTCGATCGTGGGAGATGCACGCCATCGATACCGAATGGTCTCAACTGCATTCGCCGCTGCTGGCCGATCTCGACAACGACGGTCGGCCGGAACTGATCGCCGCCAAGCGGTATCTCGGACACGACGGCCGCGACATCGGCGAATACGATCCAATGGTGGTTCTTGCCTATCAATTCGATCCCCAAGAACGCGTCTGGAATCGAACGATTCTCGACTGGGGATCACGCGCAGGATTCGATCTCGATCCGAAGGCGGTCGATCTGGATGGCGACGGAGATCTGGACCTCCTCTGCCCCACGCGGGGCGGACTCTGCGTCCTGGAGAACCTGCACATCAACACGAACTCTGCATCGGCGACGAACAACGAGTATCGCCAACCGGTCGATTACCCGGACCATACCAACGTCACCGTGTTGCGTTCGTCCGCCGGAGAAGAGCGTGCCATCGGATCGCCGGATGACTGGGGCCTGCGACGGGCACAGATTCTGGCCAACATGCAGCATGTGATGGGCCCGCTGCCGGGACCGGAGATGCGCGTCCCGCTCGATGCCGAGTACGGCGATGAGATTCTCGATCAGGGAACGTATACGCGTCGACGGGTGACATTCGCCTCCGCGCCGGGCGAGCGCGTCATCGCGTGGTTGCTGCAACCCAAAGAGCGGACCGAACGTGGTCCCGCCATGCTGTGCCTGCATCAGACAGTGCCGATTGGCAAAGACGAGCCCGTGGGACTCGGCGGCAAACCCAACTTACGCTATGCACAGGAATTGGCCGAACGCGGATATGTGTGCCTCGCACCCGACTATCCGTCGTTCGGTGAAGACCACTTCGATTTCGAGGGGGCTGCCGACCGCTGGAAGAGCGGATCGATGAAAGCCATCTGGAACAACCTCCGCAGCGTCGACTTCCTGGAGACGCTGCCGGAGGTCGACCCGGACCGCATCGGCGTCATCGGTCATTCGCTCGGTGGGCACAACTCGCTGTTCACGGCGGCGTTCGATCAGCGACTGCGGGCCGTCGTGACAAGCTGCGGATTCACGGAGTTTCACCAGTACTACGGCGGCGACCTCAAAGGCTGGACCAGTCTGCGGTACATGCCGCGGATTGCGGCGGAGTACCGTAACGATCCGGACCGGGTTCCATTCGATTTCCAGGAGGTGCTCGGCGCGATCGCCCCCCGGCCCATCTTCATCAACGCTCCCATCGGGGATGGCAATTTCGAGATCAACGGCGTCCGCGCCGTCGTGGCCGCGATCGAACCGGTCTACGATCGCATGCGATTTCGTGATTGGCAGCGCGTGCGACTGGAAACCCCCGACGTCGGACACGACTTCCCGACCGACGTCCGGGAACAAGCCTATACCTGGCTCGACAAAGTGCTGAAATAACGATTGAACGAACTTGCATCTTTGATGCCACCCGCCAGGTGATCGATGAAATTCGCATTGCGCACCGTCGCCGGGATCCTTGCCGGATTGATCCTGGTCTTGGTGCTGGTGATGGCCGTGGAATTGTTCAGCGCCGTCGTGCATCCCTTTCCCTCAGATTTCCGCGGCACCACGGAAGAAGTGTGCCGGCATGTCGAACGCTACCCCTCGTGGGTGCTGGGGGCCATTGTCCCGATGTGGGCGGCCGCAGCATTCGTCAGCGTGTGGACCGCGCACAGGATCGGTGACCGGCCCTCTGCCGCACTCGTCGTACTGTTTGTCCTCGCCGGCCTTGCATGCAATCTCGTGATGCTCCCGTACCCTGTGTGGTTCAAGCTCGCCAATCTGTTCGCCGTCCCAGCCGCCGCCTTGCTGGGGATTCGCCGTCCGCGTCCGATAGCGCCGACGGGTTAAAGGCAATCTTGTGCGTCCATGCCGCAGGTCGGCAGCAGCCGCAGCGTCCAGGTCGGATGACAGATGCCCGTCGTCTTCGGCGAGTACCATCGTGGTGCTGTTCCGGGTATCTTGGGGACGACTGTGTTTCCGCCTTGTCTCGTCAGAATCTCACGCCATGAACTTGCGACACCGGTTGTTGTCATTCTGTTTTCTTGTCGTCTTTGCGGCCTGCGGTTCGGCCGTAACTGCGGGGGGGCTGGATCTGTCCCGTGCGGTCGTGCTGTCGCCGCAGGGGGACGAGGTGCCGCTGCCTCAGCGGACTGCAGCCCGGATGCTGGTCGAGGAAGTGGAGAAGCGGACACAGCGGCGCTGGCCGATCGTCTCCGAGGTCCCCGATCGGCAGACGCCGGTGATTGTGCTCGGCACTCCGGAACAATTGGCCCGCATCAAGACTCCGGCGCCGATCGTCCTCGCACAAGATCTGCCCGCGGAGAGTTTTTCGATCACGGTCGCTGCACAGGGTTTGCCGCCGACGGTGACGTGCCTCGGTGCAGACTCCCGTGGGGTGCTGTTCGCTGCCGGACGACTGTTGCGCGAAATGCGGATGACCGATGGCAAGGTCGAACTCGACGAGTCGTTCAACCTCACGTCGGCGCCCCAGACTCCGTTGCGTGGCCATCAATTGGGATATCGGCCGAAGACCAATTCGTATGACGCCTGGAACGTTGCGCAATGGGAGCAGTACATCCGCGAACTGGCGGTGTTCGGCAGCAATGCGGTGGAGTTGATTCCCCCTCGTTCGGATGACGACGACGAAAGTCCGCACTTCCCGCTCCCCAAGATCGACATGATGGTCGAGATGTCGCGGATCTGCGACGAATACGACCAGGATGTGTGGATCTGGTATCCGGCGATGGATGAAGACTACGCCGACCCGGCGACGGTCGAGTTCGCACTCAAGGAGTGGGCCGACGTCTTCAAAAGGTTGCCGAGAATTGATGCGGTGTTTGTCCCCGGCGGCGACCCGGGTCACACGCATCCGAAGCCGCTGATGGCGCTCCTGGAGAAGCAGGCGGCCAGTCTTAAGACGTTCCATCCCGAGGCGGAAATGTGGATGTCGCCGCAGAGCTTCAACGACGAGTGGACGGAAATCTTTCTGACGGACCTCAACCGGGAGCAACCCGACTGGTTAACGGGCATCGTGTTCGGACCACAGGTGTGGGTTCCGCTCCCCAAGCTGCGGGAAGCCATTCCCTCGAAGTATCCCATCCGCCGCTATCCGGACATCACCCACAGCCGCCATTGCCAGTATCCGGTGCCGGACTGGGACCTCGCCTATGCGCTGACGATTGGTCGCGAAGGGATCAACCCCCGTCCGATCGATCAGGCGGCAATTTATCGCCGCTACGATGAGTATGCCTACGGGTTTCTCACGTATTCCGAAGGCTGCAATGACGACTTCAACAAGATCGTCTGGAGCATGTTGGGCTGGGACGTCGACACACCAGTGATCGACATCGTCAGGCAGTACAGTCGATTCTTTATCGGTCCGGAGTATGAAGAAGGATTTGCACAAGGTCTGCTGGCGCTCGAGCGCAATTGGCGCGGCCCGTTGCTGACCAACCAGGGTGTGTACACGACGCTGGCGCAGTTCCAGGATCTGGAGCGCACGGCCTCTCCCGCACTCCTTAAAAACTGGCGGTTCCAGCAGGCGCTGTATCGGGCCTACTACGATGCATACATCCGCAGCCGGTTGATCTTCGAGACCGCTCTGGAGGAAGCCGCTATGCAGGCGCTGCGCGGCGCCCGCGAATCTGGTTCGCTCGCGGCGATTGACAAGGCGGACGGACTCCTCCAGCAGGCGGTCCACTCGCCGCCGTCTGCCGACTGGCGGGCACATGTTGTCGAACTGGCCGATGCGCTGTATGGCAGCATTCGCATGCAGTTGAGCGTCGCGCGGCACAAGGCCATCGCCACCGAACGCGGGGCGAACCTCGACATGATCGACGCCCCGCTCAACAACCGTCCCTGGCTTCAGAAGCGATTCGCCGCGATTCGAGCACTGGACGACGAGAACGCGCGGCTTGCCGAGATCGACAAGATCGTTCGCTGGACCGATCCCGGTCCCGGCGGCTTCTATGATGATCTGGGCGACCCCATGCGCCAGCCCCATCTGGTGCGCGGGCCGGGGGCCACGCTCGACCCGCAGCACTTTGAATCGTCACTGCTGGGAACCAGCGTTCGCAACGGCATCCTCTCGACGAATCCGATCTCGTGGTGGCATCACGCCGAGTCGATGCACAACGCACCGCTGACGATGCAGTACGATGATCTCGATCCGACAGCAGCGTACCGTATCCGGGTCTCGTACTTGGGAGATATGCCGCCGATCAAGATTCGCCTCACGGCAGACGACGAGCACGAGATTCATCCACTGATCGACAAGAGCCGTCCGGAGCCGCTGTTCGAGTTCGACATTCCCCGCGCCGCGACGGCCGACGGTAAACTCACGCTGCGCTGGTATCGCGAACCGGGACACGGCGGCAACGGCCGGGGAAGCCAGGTGTCGGAGATCTGGTTGATGCGGAAATGACCCGCAGCAGCGTCGGTGGGATTGCCTGCGAATTGCGACGATCGGTGCTGTTTCGTGGGCAGATTCTTCAGTCAATGGATCACGGATGACGCGGATTGTGTTGGGCACTCGAATGAATGGATGCTGTGGTTCCTGGACGGGGAGAATCGATGGCCGACGCAAATGACGGTTTAAAGGATTCGCTCAAACGGTGGACGCTGTTTCTGGGAGTCCTGCAGATTACCGTGGGTTGCGTTGTCGGGTTGATCCCTCCGTCGATGGTGGCGTGGTTTCGCGGGATTGTGATGGCGCACATTGAGTTCACGGCGAACGGGGTGCTGATGGTCGCCTTGGGATTTGTCGTGAAGGAACTGAGGCTGCATCGGGTGCTGCTGAAGGTCTGGTTCGTCCTGCTGCAGGCTGGGACGTGGACAAACGGCGCGGCAGGAGTGGCCGCAGCGTTCCTCGGGGCGACATCGCCGCTCATGCCCACACTGAATGAGAAGTTCCCTCCACCGCACGGCATCGAAAGTTCCGTCGTGACAGGATTGCTCCAGTTTTGTGGAATGACAATCCTGGCGGCACTGTTCCTGACGCTGGCAGGACTTTGGCCGCGGCGTGCGCCAGCGGGCAGCGATGGATGAGATACGGCATTTGTCGGTCATCTCTGCGGTATCGACTACATACGACCAGGGCGGTGTCACGTTCACAGTTCGACGCATAGCGGGAAACACGACTTATGAATCAAGCGCCCGTTCCGCCGATTGCTCCGGAGGAAGAGATCGGCTTTATGAACATCGACCGGACCGACTTCGCCCGGATGTCGCGTCCGGAGCAGATCCGGCATCTGGAGGTCGAAGGGTACGTTGTGTTGCCGTCGATCCTGCCGGACGATTTCGTGACCCGCATCAAGCGGGAATTGGTCGAAGCGGAGATGGGTCACACAAGCTACAGCACACAGCAGACGCGGTCGACGACGCAGCCACAGTGGCTGAGCCGCGCGGTGTGCGAGCTGATCGGTTTTGCGCCGATGATCGACTTTCTCACGGACCTGATGGGACCGGAGATCGTGTTCACACGGGGGTTCTTCCAGCGGACTCTCCCGGGATCACCGGGAATTTCGATGCACACGGATGGGCAACCGCACGGGTCGAATCTGTTCGGGTATGAAGGGAGTTGCCCGCGACTGTTGCGGGTGTTGTACTACCTCGACGAACTGACGCCCGAGCGGGCGCCGTTTCGACTGATCCCGCGGTCGCATCTTTCGTTTCATGCGGAAGCGAGTCCTTATGCACGATACAAATCGCATCCGGAGGAAATCACGCTCGTGGTCCCGGCGGGATCAGCCGTGGTGGTGCCGTCGCTCCTGATGCACGGGAGCCATCCCAATAAGAACTCGCAACCGCGGGAACTCGTGCAGTTGGGATACCGTCCGGCATGGGCCGGTCCCATTCAACCGGTCGAGGAGTGGGACGCGGAACTTGTGGCGAATGCGCCGGAG
>JAHBXU010000980.1 GCA_019636315.1 Planctomycetaceae bacterium
TTTGGCTGAGAGATACTTTGGCTGAGAGTTTGTGCAGTTTGCAGCGAGACGGGAATTGGCGCAATTGAGCCGATCCCCGCTGTCAGGTGCAGCAATTCCTCTTGCGACGTGTGAGTTGAGTGGAGTTCGAGGGAAGCATTTCGACGACACCCTATCGCGGCTCGGCGAGTCGCTGGCGGAGATCAGTCACGTTCAACACATGCTCTGATGGGGAGCCCGAGGAGACGATCGCGTTATGGATTCGATGATGTTCGTGGACATTTTGTCTCGCTGGGTGCATGTGGGGGCGAGTGTCGTTTTAGTGGGCGGGAGTGTCTTTCTGCGCTTCGTCTTGATGCCTGCCGCCGCGAGTCTCCAGGAGTCGGAGCATACCGCTCTGCGGGAGCGGATCATGGGGCGTTGGAAGAAAATCGTGATGGGGGGCATCCTGCTGCTGCTCATCAGCGGCTTCTACAACTATCTCAAGGTGACGGCTCCCCTTCACAAGGGGGACGGACTCTATCACGGCGTGATGGGGACGAAGATTCTGCTGGCTTTTGCCGCATTCTTCCTGGCGTCAGTCTTGACCGGACGGTCGCCGAAGTTCGAGTCCTTTCGCGCGAATTCCAGCCGCTGGCTGGGTGTGCTGATCCTCTTGACGGCGGTGATCATCGCACTGGGGGGATTCCTCAAGGTGGCGCGCCCACCACAATCTGCGGAACCTTCGGCATCCGCTTTGCTAGACGTTCAGCGGCCGCTGAACTGAGTCTTCCGCGGTTCCACGGCGGGGGGACACATAAGCCCTTGTCCACGCTTGGATTGCGCGCCGAATTGGCACGCGATCGCGGGCAAGTCCTCGTGGACGGATATTTGCAGCTTGGGCGATCGCCCTGATCGCCGGACGGTCATTCGATGCAACCGTCAACACTGGAATGATTTACTGCAAATCGACCAACAAAAGTCAAAACGGGAAAGTAGAATTTACAAGAAAACTTGTTCGCATGCGAACTTTCTCACAAACTTCTGCGTCCAAGATTGCGTATTAGAGAGGCAGAACGAAATCACCCGCAACACGGGTCAAGATCAAGCCTGGGTGCAAGAGAAGCATCCCATTGCCAGAGTCGGTTTCACTGAGCAAGAAGCGCCGGAACCGGCAGAGAAGAGGAGTCCCATGTCCAAATATCGCAATCCCGCCATCAGGCAGTTGAAAGACCAGCAGGTCAAATACGCGCCGATCGACGTGCGGATCGATCAGATGGAGCAAGCAGAACGTTTGCTCCACGAGCTCGACCCGGACCGGACTTACTATTATCGCGACATCTGCGAGAAAGTCACCAACTTCCGTCCGGAATCGTATCCCGACCTGGTCATTGACGGCAAGGACGCAGTTCACGACTTGCGGCTCTTTGTGGACGATTTGTCGGCCAGTGCGAACCTGCCTGTCGAGAAAGCCGGGGAGACCGTGCTGACCGTCGACGATCTGAGCCAGCGGTTCAACGTGTCGACCAAGACCGTCGACCGGTGGCGAAAGCGGGGGCTCGTCAGCCGGCGGTTCCGGTTCGGCAACCGCACCCGCGTCGGATTCCTCAAGTCGTCCGTCAGCCGCTTTCTGGACGAGCACGGCGACGAAGTCGAACGGGGCCGGCGCTTTACACAATTGTCGGAGACCGAACGGGAAGACATCGTCCGTTGGGCGCGCCGTCTGGCCCGCCATGGTGGTTGCCCGTCCGAGATCAGCCGGCGTTTGTCGCGCAAGCTGGGACGTTCCCAGGAAACCATCCGCTACACCCTGAAGAACTATGACGAGGAGCATCCCGAGAACGCCATTTTCCCAGACGCCAAAGCACCGTTGACCTCAGAGAAGAAGCGCGAAATCTACCGCCGACATCAGCGCGGTGTGTCGGTGGACCGTCTCGCTCAGGAGAACTGCCGGACACGAAACAGCATCTACCGGATCGTTTCTGAAGTCCGGGCGGAAATGCTGTTCGGAGAGTCGGTGGATTACATGGACAGTCCGGATTTCCACAAACCAAACGCCGACCGCGTCATTCTCGGCCCGCCGCCGGAAGTGGA
>JAHBXU010000981.1 GCA_019636315.1 Planctomycetaceae bacterium
TCGCAATCTGCATTTCCGCATGGGATCAGCGGAGCGTAACGGACTCAAGTTGTTTCACCGATTGGCCGCGCGGCAAGGTTTGGTTGCGTCGTCCGCCGGCCCCCGATTTCGTGCGGGCGCCGTCGAGGGCCGCCGGCTGAAGAGTCCCGCCCGGATTCTGCGTCATTGATCACGACGTCAGCGTCGAAATGCGAGTGATGTTCCGATCGGCCGACAATGTGCTCGTCGTCTGCGCCGTCGGGATCGCGGCGACGCTGATGGGGCCGGGAATTCGCGGCGGCCCGCTGGAATTGGATGAGCACGCGGCATACTGGCTGTGCGCCGCGGATAGCGGTCTCTCCATCTGGGAACGTACCGTCCGCTACGCGGCGGCGCCTCCACTCACCAGTTGGGTGCAGGCGACGTCGCTGGCCATTCTGGGGAAGAGCGAACTGGCCCTCCGTCTGCCCTCCATGCTGGCGTACGTCGTGGCCGTAGGCGTGCTGGGATGGGGATGTCGCGTCTCCATCGGCGGACTCGCGGCCGCACTCGGCGCCTGTGCACTTGCGCTGCATCCGGACGTCGTCGATGAAGTCCGCGTCGGAAGAACGTATGGGCTGGTCGTGTTGTGGATCACCGCGCTGCTGGTCCTCACACTCCACTGGCGAACGAGAATCCCGTCGTTGGGACAGGGAGCGTTGTGGGGTCTGATGGGGGCTGCCGCCGTGTGGACGCATATCCTGACGATTCCCGTGGTCGGTCTATCGGCCCTGTTGCTCGGGTTTTGCGACCTTCGCCGCGATCGATTCCTCAGCCGGGCGACGATGCTCGGCTGGCTGCTGGCGGGACTGCTGTGCATTCCGCTGGTACCGATGATCGAACGCATCTGGGAGTGGCGGTACGCGCTCAATTACCAGCTTGGAAGCGTGCCCATGTGGGACGCTCTGGGGCCGATGATCTGGCTGGGAATGCCATTGGCCGGCCTGCTAGGTGCAATCGGAGCGTTCTGGCAATCACGCGCCCCTCGATTCGAGTCACCGATGATCGCTGCGGCGCCGGCTGCGGCCGTCTTGCCCGCATGGGGGGTGTGTATCGTCATGAGCTTCGTCCCGCTCGCACTCATGGTGCTGGCAGGTCAGGGAGATCTCTCGAGCCTGGCTCATCCACGATATCGCATACCTCTCGCCCCCGCTGTCGCCTGTCTCGTCGGGCTGATGTGCGGCCGCTGGCGTCGGCCTTCACTGGCCGCGGGCTGTCTGGGGATGATCCTGGCCTGCTGCTGGCTCACCGCAGGCCGCTCACCCTGGCAGCTGGTGCGACTTGGCTCGCCGCAGGCCCCGATCTGGAAAGAGATGGGTGAGACACTCACGCGGGTCGTTCGTGAGGAAAATTTAGAGCATGCACCGGTATTTGTTCAGAGCGGGCTGATTGAGAGTGCACTGATCCCGGTCTTGCCGGAGGACCTGGCGTTTCACGGTTATGTTTCGAGCCGCCTGGGGCGATTCTACGCTCCGACCCAGAATCCACGCTATGCCCTGCCGTTATTCTGGGGAAGGGAACACGTCGAAATGCTGGCGTTTTTCGAGCGCACCGTGCGTCAGGCGGCGGCGAGCGACCGGAGCGATCTGTTTGTCGCGGTCGCCATCGATACGGACGTCAATCGCAATTCGTTCCAGACGTTTTCCCGACTCCTCGAACAAATCGGTTACCAGGGGACGGTTGTTGCGGGTCAAGAACCGTGGGCCGTGTTGTATCATTACCGACGGTAACGGCTGCGGCGGGGCCGTCGTCGCACGTGCCTTGCCGCACGGCCATCTGATCAAGCCGGGACGGGAGACGGTTGCACTCGCGCCAGTCGTTCTTCATCATCGCGGCCAGCGACACCAGAATCCTGACGACGCCCGTTCGCCATCCCCCCCACTGACAATACCATCGCATGTCTTCCACGCGGACTCTGACCACTGCTGTTGATGCGATCCTTGACAAAGCGGTCGCCGGCGAACGTCTCGCCCCACAAGAAGGGGTCAAACTGCTGCAATCCCATGACCTGGCAGCCATCGGTCAGGCGGCGG
>JAHBXU010000982.1 GCA_019636315.1 Planctomycetaceae bacterium
GCCGCGATGAGCCGGTCACCGAAGCCATTGATCACGGAGTAAGGACGGCCCAGAGCGGCGCCGATGCTGATCGTCACGGGGATGATCGTTCCTTCGTGGGAGAATTGCTGCTGTTCCACCCGTTTGCGAAGTCGCTCGCCGAGATGGGCCAGCTCCTCCGGGCGGGGATCATGGACCATGAGGACGAACTCTTCGCCGCCATAACGAGCCAGGAGATCGTTATTGCGAATCGCGCCTTTCAAAGCTTCGGCAAGCTTGCGCAGGACGGCGTCACCGGCGAGGTGTCCGAGTGTATCGTTAATGGATTTGAAGTGATCGACGTCGGCGAAGAGGATTGCGATCGCCTTGGACTGCGGAATCATTTCGGCGATCTGTTCGGAGAAGCGGTCGTCGAAGTATCCGCGGTTGTACACACCGGTCAGAGGATCGATTGTGCTGCGATGCATCAACCGCTCAATCCGCTCGAGCAGCGAGCCATTCTGCTGCAGCAACTCCTTTGAAGGCTGTTCATTCCTCTGTTGGGCCATGGCGCTGCGGAGGGCCATTGTCGCCAGATGCTGCATCGCAATGGACATCAACTGCGTGGGAGAGCCCTGCATGGCGGACTTCACCTGAAACAGATGCGAGACGGCGTCGACTCGCTCCCGGACGGTTTCAATGAGCGCATCGACGTCCTCTTCTGTGGCGCCGAAACCCTCTTCCATCAGGTGCACGATCCGGATCAGCGACTCTCCCTGGAAGTTCCGACAGAAATAGTTGCCGACGGCAGCCGCAGTCGCGACGCCGACGATGAGTGGCCCATGCTTGACGTCGGAATCCGGCAACGATTCGAGATTCTCCACGAGCCGCACCTGATAGGACGTCGCATCGATCCAGCGTGAAGGCAGATTCCATTTCTGCATCAGCTGCGCAGAAAATTCAATGGTGGTCGTCGGCAGGAGTGCGGCTTCGGCCTCATGCAGGCTGACCCGGTTCTCATCCGCGTGACTCATCACTTTCTTGTAGAGTTCCGCATCGTGGTTGATCAACGCGAGCCGCCCGATGCTCGAGAGCAGACCGGAGACAAACCATTCGCCAACGCTGGACTTGGCATACTTCTTCGCCAGGCACTCCGCCGTAATGGCCTGCACAATCGCCTGCAGCCAATACTGCCGAAACAGGTCGGCCGCCTCAGGCGACTGCATGGACTTATCGGACAAGGAGAAACTCAAGGCCAATGGGGCGACAATCGACTTGCCCAGCAGCGAAACGGCCTGCCTCAAGTCGGTGACCTCGCGGCCGATTCCATAGGCCGGCGTATTCGCCGCCTTGATGATTTTGGCCGTGATCGCAGGGTCTGTCCGCAGGAGCTCGACAACGTCGCTCAGCTCCACATCGGGATCGTCATACAACTCCAGCAGGCGCACAGCGACTGTGGGAAGTGTCGGGATAGCCGGATCGGCGGACGTAATCATGCGGGGGTGACAATCTGCAGAAGGGAGAATCAGCGAGGCAAGCGCCTGACCGAGGCGTCGCGGCCCTCGACCCCCAGGTTCGCTCATGGTCTCTGTGTATCAGAGTATCAGACAACCTTTACATTTATCGTGTGTCCAGGTCGGCAAGAACTGCGGGAATTCTCGTCTGCCTCTGAATGTTTGCATGTCGGCACAAGCGGCACGAGATTCACAATTGCGCTAAGCGCACCGATTGTGACCGCTGCGTTGATTTGGCAACTGACCGGTCGGTCAATTCCCGTCATCCAACCTGATTCTCACGGCAATTCATGTGGTACTGGCACGACTCACGTCAGTCTCGGGGCTGACAATGGACGCCTCCGGCCCTCTTGCTGCCGCACGCGGCCTCGCATCGTAACTCGAAGCTTTGGCACGGCATTCGGGTTGGCGCTCCTGCGGAATGCTGACGTCAACCCTCCCGGTCGGCCTCATTGGCCACCGACGAAGTCCCTCCAGCATTTCATTCGCGGATCCTGACGTCAGACGTCCGGAATGAGGTCGCGCCGGGCCGCCTCCCCGTCGGTTGGAACGACATCCCGTCCCGGGCAAGCGACAGA
>JAHBXU010000983.1 GCA_019636315.1 Planctomycetaceae bacterium
ACGCACACGAGCTTGTGACGGCCGGGAGCGAGTTGACGGCCGAGCTCTTTCGAGGCGCCAAGGTGAAGGTTCGCGGGGCGGATCTGAGCAACGTGATGCACTCGGTATCACAGGCGCGGACCATTACGTCCGTGATGAGTGAGCTCGGTGACGCCCGGTCCGCGTTCGAAAAACTCATCCTGCCGCACTTCGGGGCATCGCTCAACCAGGTCGCTCAGGATCCCACGTGGGCGAAAGAGCTGATGAAAGTCCTTCCGGGTCTCACCACGCAGATCCACGAACTGGTGAAGCTGCTTCCCGGGATCGGGGTGGTGGCTTCGACCGTGTCTGCGCTCAGCAAGCTCTACGATGTGCACAAGACGGACAATCACCGTTCTCAGCTGCTGCATGTCTCGGCGTCGATTCCCAAGGGGGATGCGCGTACCTCATTGACTGTGATTAAGACCTGGCAGGACCGGTACATTCAGGATCAGAAGCTGGCGGCCGTCCTGGACGCCACTTCCGCCGGCGTTCAGCTTGCGACCATTCTGGTGCCGGCCGGCCAGCCGGCTGCAACGATCTTTGGGGCGGCGAAGTCGGTGGCACAGATGATGAACGTGGTCATCGATCTCGGCGTTCAGTATCGAGAGAGTCAGGCGCTGGAGGGATATCTTCGCTCGGTGCGGACGATCGACGCAGATATCTTCGCCGTCAGCCCGCTTGTAGGGGCCTACTATGTCCTGAACGTGCCGTTCAGCGTCTTTTCATTGCACCTCGTGCCGTTTGATTCCCCCACATTTTTCGCAGATACCGAGTGGCTGCGCGAGTCCGGGGGGATGAAGGCCATCCTTTCAGACGCCGAGCGACTCCTCGACGCCTCGAAGTATGTGTTGATCAGCGCAAACGGCCTGCCCTACCGGAGTCGTGAGGACATGCGACTCGTAGACCGGGTGCGGCTCAAGGCCAGCCAGGTCAGGCGAGATTGGTCTGCCTGAAGGGAATGATTCGCCGATGCGGGCGCGACGACGTCCGCGATTGCGCATCAGAATTCGGCATGTCTGCAGCATCGGGAAGTTGGCACCCTGCCCGACGCCCGCGCCGGCAGGCCCCTTCTCCGCCTTGCCGATTCGCACCGGTGCTGAGCCAATCGCTCCAGTTTGCTATCCTCTGCGACACGCGTCGCTGCAGTGCTGCGGGTTTCGCGATCCTGGCGAATCGTTCGTTTCGAGAGCCGTGGACCGTGCGACACCCTGGCTGCGTCAGCGACTCATGTCCTCCCCGTTCCCGGACCAGACGAACTTTGCGTTTTGACTTGATCGAGACGTCGGAACGTGCCAATTCATGGCACACGTGACTGAATGAATCCGTCTTCAACCTTTCGCTTGCCATGAGTGCAGATCCTCCAGCTGCTGTCGCGCCGCTTGCAAGCTCACCGCCGCTGGCGGGGGAACGGGTCGCCTTTACGGGCACGTTGGGGTCAATGACGCACGCTCAGGCAGCGGAACTGGTCCGCACCCACGGAGGGGAAGCAACCGAACACGTCAGCCGGCAGACGTCCATGCTGGTCGTCGGTGAAGAGGGATGGCCGCTGGAGGAGGATGGTCAGCCGTCAGAGAAACTGCGGCACGTCACCGATTGGAGGGCGGCGGGGACCGAAATTCGAATTGTCAATGAAGCGGATTTTCTGCACCTCATCGGGTTGTCCGAGCGACGGGATGAGATTCGCCGCTTGTACACCCCCGCCATGCTGAGCCGACTGCTGGATGTCCCGGTGCACGTGATCCGCAGCTGGGAAAGAGCCGGGTTGATTCATCCTGTGCAGAGGATCTTTCGTCTGCCGCATTTTGATTTTCGGGAGGTCAACGGAGCGCGAACGCTCTCGCGCCTGCTGGAAGAAGGAGTCTCTCCAAAGGAGATCGAGCGCAGCTTGCGACGTCTTCCGGAACAATGGTCGGGTGGGGAGCGACCGCTGGAACAGTTGCAGCTGCTGGTGCGCGATCGGCATGTCGTCGCGCGCGACGAACACGGATATATCGCCCCCGCCAGCGGTCAGCGGTTGTTCGACTT
>JAHBXU010000984.1 GCA_019636315.1 Planctomycetaceae bacterium
AGATTTCGCCATGCTCCGAGCGGTTGAAGCGCAGGGCATCACACCAGACGTTGTCCTCGGTCACAGCTACGGCGAGTACGCGGCACTCATCGCGGCCGGATCATGGGATCTCAAGGAAGCCATCCACGTGACCAAGGCGCGTTGCGATGCCATCGAGTCGTCGCTCACCACACAGAGCGGATTGCTGGCGACCAGCGCTGGCGCAGACGAGATCAATCAGTTGGCCGGCGCGCTGACGGAGCGGATCTTCATCGCGAATCAGAATGCAGCGGACCAGACGGTCGTCGGTGGAAAGCGGCCCGTGCTCCGGGACTTGGAACGATTGCTCAAAGCGCGGTCGCACCATACGAGAATGCTCGCGGTTCCCTGTGCATTCCACACGCCATTGATGCAGGAAGCGGTTCCGCCCTTTCACAGAGCGCTGCAACAGGCACAGATCGCCACTCCGCAGGTTCCGATCTACAGCGTGGCAAACAACCGCCTTGTGAAGACTCCGGACGACATTCGCAGCAACCTTGAGGCTCATTTGACGCAGCCCGTGCGGTACGTCGAGCTCATCCGACAGATTGCCGACGAGGCGCCCACGGTTTTTGTCGAAGTCGGTCCGCAACAAGCATTGACCCGCCTGCATGCCCGCATCCTGGAAGAGTCGGAGCCGAACCTCGTCGCCTGTGATCACCTCAAACGGCCGGCGATGGAGCAACTGGCGTGCGTGCGTGCATTGCTGGAAACGTGCGGCGCAACGGATCGGCTGGCGACCACCGCAACGGGATCGCCGCACCGGACGGAGATCACTCACTTTGATGCGACGGTCCGCCGCCGGACAAAAATGCGCGATGCGGCCCGACAACAGGCTCATATGACATCGGCGCCGGTCGCCAGCTCACTGGCGAGTGAGAGCACTACCACGCGAAGAGTGGTCGAACAGGCTCCGCTCTCAGCAGCGCATCAGAACGGTGCTCGCGTGGCGACAGCCAGTTCGCCGCGCCCGCTCCCCCCTCGTGCTGCGGATGCGACGGTGCGCGACACACGTCCTCACGCGATTTCAGTCGCCGACGAGACAGCGGCTTTTGAACTCGGTGGGAATCTGTCCGCATCCGCAACCAGTGCGAATCATCGCGATCCGGCGCCGGACGCCGTCATTGTTCCATCCGTCCAGACGACCGCCACCACCGACACTGCGATCGACAATCTGGAATTGTTCCTCGTGAACTTTGTTGTCGAACAGACCGGCTATCCCGCAGAAGTCGTGGAACTCGACGCCGATCTGGAATCGGATCTCGGAATCGACAGTATCAAAAAGGCCCAGTTATTTGGCGAACTGCAGGAGTACTTTGAGATCACCCCCACTGAAGGGATGACGCTCGACGACTTCCCCACGTTGCGACACGTGGTCAACTTTCTCGCCAATGCTGCCAAGCCGACGGAGCCAGTTCTTCCGCCCTCAACTCAGCAGCAAGCGCCCACTCCTGGTCGCGCAAACGAGCACAACGAGAATGTCGCGTCGGAACAAGCTGCGATCGCCGACCGCACCGAACAACAACCCGAACGAGTCCCCATCGTGCAATTGCGCGGGACACCGTTTGAGATCGGTCGGCAGCATGGAGCCGAGTTTCGGGAAGAGATTCGCCGCGCCCTGCGCAGAATTGCAGACATGAATGACGGCCACGCCGACGAACTTCCCGCGGCCACTCTTGCGCTCGCAGATTCGAATCCCCTTGAGAGTGAAGGCATCAAAGACGAACTGCGCGGCATGGCCGACGGAGCGGGCGTTTCGCTCGGCAGCCTGCTGGCATGGAATCGCATCCTGCTCGCCGAACTGGGAACCGACGCAAAGCATCTGGGAATCTGCAGCGCGTGCGCCGAAACAGGTCGACCGCTGCATGGAGTCCGTGACAATCTGTGCCTGATGGGTCGTCTTTCCGATTGTCTGAAACCGCTGGTGCAGATCCGGGAGGAGACAGGCCGACTTCCGTGCACGGTTGTGACGTTTGTCGGGTTCGTCGGCGCGCTGGCCGGAATGAATTCCCGCCGCTTGTCAATCA
>JAHBXU010000985.1 GCA_019636315.1 Planctomycetaceae bacterium
CATCGCCATGACGCGCTGCCTCGCGCAGGCTTGGGCGCAGCACGACATCCGCGTGAATTGCGTTTGTCCCGGACTCATCGACACAGAGATGGCCTATACCCTTTCGGATGCCGCCCGGGCCAACATCGTCGCCAACACCCCCATGCACCGCCTCGGCCGTCCGGAAGAAATCGCCAATGTCATCCGTTTTCTGGTGAGCGACGAATCGAGCTTTATGACGGGGCAGTCGATTGTCGCCAGCGGCGGTCGCGTCATGTTGCCGGGATAGTGCGGCTGGTTCTGGTCGCACTTCAGGAATCGCCGTCATCGTCATCGGAGATCGGGACCACGTCGACCGACACCGACAAGGCGTGCTGCCGACCTCCGACATACACGCCTTTGATCGGGCTGACGTCGTTATAGTCCCGGCCCCACGCGAGCGTGATGTGCTCATCGCGCGTGAGCTTGTTGTTGGTGGGATCGACATCGATCCATCCAAACTCTCCACAGAAAAGGGAAAGCCAGGCATGGGAGGCGTCGCTTCCCACCATGCGCGGCCGTCCGGGCGGCGGGTTGGTTCGCACGTAACCGCTCACGTAGCGGGCGGCCAGTCCGAGCGATCGCAACATGGCGATCTGCAGGTGGGCAAAGTCCTGACAGACACCGCGGCGGTGCTGCATCACGTCGCCCACTGGAGTCGCCACGGTCGTCGCCCGGGGATCGTACTCGAACTCCTCGTGGATGCGTTCCGTTAAATCAACGGCGGCGTCCAGAATGGGGCGCCCGGGAACAAACGAAATGTGGGCGTATTCGGCCAGCGAACTGCCGCGCTCGACGCGAGGCGAGTCGAAAGTGAACTGCAGTGCGTCCAGCTCGTCCGGCTGTTCATACGTTGTGAGATGGTCGCGGATCAACTCCCAGGCCGGGGTTTCTGCAGGCTCGGGCGGCTGCGGATCGTTCACACGGACGCGGCTGACGGCGGTGACGTCCAACGAAAGATACCCCTCATTGAACGAAAAGTAAGACGCATAGTTACCGAAGGCGTCCACGTGCCGGGAGGTCACCGACGGTTGCGGATCACATCGCAATTCGTGGTACTCGCACCGCTGCGTCGACGTGTCGCGCGGCGTCAACCAGGCCACATTGTGACACAGGGAGACCGGCACGTCCGCCAGATAAGCGGTCGTATGAGTCACTTGGTATTTCATGCAGATCGGTCGGCGTCGTCGTGCAATGGATGGGGCGCGCCGGAATGAACCAGGTATTTGCGGCTCAGCAGATCGGACAGGTCTGAGACGGCCGTCTGCTGACGGTACATGAGCGCATTCAGCGCCGCCGGAATGAGGGGATAGGGCGCGGCCGACTCGACCAGCGTCTGCAGGTCGGTCATCCGCAATTCATAGAGCGCCGCGGCGATACACTTTTGCTCGGCATTGAGTCCGACGGCATTGGGTTTCTGCGGCATCGCACCGAGATGTTCGCTGAGAGCCGCAATTTGAAACGCAAGGGAACGTGGATTTGTTTCATCGGCAATCAGCAGATCGAGCACCGGGACTGTCCGTACGGCCGCCAGATAACGGGACCGGTACGTCATGCGCGAATCCATGACGTCCAGCAGGGCCCAGAGAACCGCGACAGAGGGGTCATCCGCTCCCAGGAGCGCGCCGCCAATGAGTCGGCATGTCTGGAGCGATCGTTCGATCCGCCGGCCCATGTCGAGGAACCGCCACGCCGGCCCGCGCACCATCCCGTCGCCGATCAAGCCGCTGCAAACAGAGACGTCGATGATGAGCTGGTTCAACAGTTCGAGAGCTTCGTCGGCCGGGACAACTCCCGACGGGACCGACGGGACAAAATGCTCGTGAATCCGGTGGATCGCGCGCCACGTATCATGGGAGAGGCGATCCCGTGCAATCGAGCCGATCCGCACGATTTCCGTAACGACCTGTCCCAGACTTTGCGGGTCCGACGCGTCAAACATCGACAGGGAGAGCGATTCCTCGCTCCCACAGACAGCGGCTGGTTCGGCCTCGGTGGAGTCCGGAGCACTGAGGCCGTCGCAGGCG
>JAHBXU010000986.1 GCA_019636315.1 Planctomycetaceae bacterium
TGGATTGGCCGAACGAACGGATGCCCTCGTGATCGTCGTGTCGGAGGAGCGAGGCAGCGTGGCGCTCGCGGGCGATGGCGCTCTGCACGATATCGAAAACTCCGCTGAACTGGAGCCCCTGCTGCATACGTTCTTTGAACGGCAATCGGCGCACGTTCCGTCACGGTCCCGATCCGATGGACGACTCAGGATGCTCGGCCCGCCATTGGGATCGCTGGTCATGGCTGTGGCCCTGTGGTTTGCGTTCGGATTCCGCATCGAGACCATCCAGCGGACCATTGACGACGTCCCGATTGAGTTGAGAAACATTCCTGAGGGATGGGTTGTGGAAAACGTCTCGCCGAACCGCGTCCAGTTGACGCTCGCCGGTCCGGAGCGGGCCATCGACGCCCTGGATCCGCGGGCATTGAAAGCGTCCGTTAATCTGGCGGGAATCCCTGAGGGCCAGACCGCCAGCGCACTTCGCGAGGAACATCTCAACCTGCCGGAGGGGGTCCGCTTGCGGCAGGCCGACCCTCCCATGTTCCGCTTCGGAATGAATCAGATTGCCACGCTGACATTGCCTGTCCGGGTCCGCACACAAGGGCGACCGCCGGAAGGTTGGACGCTCGATTCCGTGACGCCACAACCGAGTTCGCTGGTGGTCCGTGTTCCGGTCCGGCAACGGGATCGTTTCGATCACTTGATGACGGCTCCGGTCGACCTTTCCGAGATGCGCGGCTCGGCCTCCGTCACGATACCGGTGGAGTTTCCGCATGCGGTGCAACCTTCCGGAGACGTCGCCCGCGATGTCCAGGTCCGGATTGAGATGAGCCGCCAGCCGGAATCGGTCCCCACACCGGAAAACACGGGGCCAGCTCCCTGAACGTGTGTGCGTGACATCGAGTGCTTGCCCCGTGATTCGGACGGCCGTCTCGGTGTTCGCTGGCCATACAGCCTGATCGCTCGCCAGTCAGCCGCGATGCGAATCGAGCTCGATGTGGCTTCGAGAACTCGCGCCGCAGGTCTCGTCAGCAATCTTTGGGGGATGTTTCCGTAAACAGAAGCGTCGGCGAGGGAATCTGCGAGAACGCGGTCATCCGTGCCCAGAAGGTCGATGAGAATCACCCCTCGGCCCGTTTGCCGCCGGTGACCCCGACCCGATCTCAACTTCCGTCAATCATCAGGACACGCCTCCCGCAGGGATCGCAGGGCTTGGCGCGGCGTTTGCAAGCGAATGACCGACGTCGCGGCTTCGAGCCCGACCTTTGGAATGAACAGCTACCTCACCGGACAAGGAGTCAGCGATGACGGTCACCAAGCAAGCATTGGAAGGAAACTGGAACGAGCTGAAAGGGCGGCTTCAGGACCGTTGGGGACAACTCACGGACGATGATCTGATGCGGGCCCGCGGCAATGCGAATGAACTGATCGGGCTCATTCAGAAGAAGACGGGTGCGGCACGCAAAGATATTGAAGGCTTTCTGGAAGACGTCGTGGCCAACGGCGCCTCTGCGTTTCAGGCGGTCAAGGACTCGGCTCGGGACTACTCGCAGCAGGCCTCCGAGGCAATGCACGCCGGCTACGACCAGGTCGCGGAATCGGTGCGGACAGGTTACGAGCAGGCCGAGGGAATGGTTCGCAGCCGACCGGTCGAGTCGATTGCGGTCGCGTTCGGGGCAGGAATCATCACTGGAGTCATCCTCGGTGTGGTGTTGAAGCCCCGTTGAGTCAACGGCGGGGATCTCGGTCCGACCCATTCTTTTCCGCTACGGAGTCGAAAATGCCTACGCAACCTCATCAGAATCGTATCGGTCGCCATATGAACGAAGCGGGCGGCGATGAGGCGTCACTGTTCAGTCAATGCCGCGACGTCACGCGGGAGACCATCGAGGAAAGTCCGATGCTCGCCACGCTGATCGCCTTCGGCGTGGGGATTGGGCTGGGCGCTGCGGTGGGAGGAATGCTGGTGCACGCGGACACTGGCCGTCGACACTGGAATGCCGAAGCCCTCGGGCGTCGCGTGCTCGATTCGATTGCAGACGCGTTGCCCGATTCTGTCCGG
>JAHBXU010000987.1 GCA_019636315.1 Planctomycetaceae bacterium
CGGTTGGGCCTGTCGTGAGATGGTAAACACCCTGTGCGGAGGGATCGCCTCACGTGCGTCGAGACGTCGATCGGGACAGGGAGGTTACGACCGATCGCGGGAGACCGGTCCTGGGGGAAGGGAGAGTCTTGCAATCCACTTCGCCGAGGGGAATCGGGCAGAAAGCAGACTGCTCAACACATCGCAATCCGCCATCGCTGGCGATGACGGGCTGGATGCGGGCGACATTCTGCAAAATCTGCCGAACGCGTCAACAGCAGATTCTGCCGCATGGCCTTCTGGGGGCTCTGGGACAGCAGGGGGGTCCGTTATCTCAGGCGTCATACCCCAGATTGGGGGCGAGCCAACGCTCGACTTCGGGAACACTCATGCCGGATCGCGCGGCGTAGCTCTCGACCTGATCCTTTGTGATGCGGTCGATGGCGAAATAGCGGGCCTCCGGGTGGGCGAAATACAATCCGCTGACCGCCGCTGCAGGCCACATGGCGTAAGACTCGGTCAACTTGATGCCGGTGCGTTTCTCCGCGTCGAGCAGTTTCCACAGCGTCGACTTCTGCGTGTGATCCGGACAGGACGGATAGCCGAACGCCGGGCGGATGCCGCGATATTTCTCTTCAATGAGGTCGTCGTTCGTCAGGTTCTCACCTCTGCCGAAGCCCCATTCTTCGCGAACTCGCTCGTGCAGGTACTCGGCGAACGCCTCCGCCAGTCGATCGGCGATGGCCTTGGCCATGATCGAGTTGTAGTCGTCGTGAGCGGCTTCGAACTGGGCGACCAGCTCGTCGCACCCGTGTCCAGTGGTGACAGCGAACGCTCCGATGTAGTCCGAGCGGCCGCTGTCGGCCGGAGCGATGTAGTCGGCGAGCGAGCGAAAATCCTTCTGGCCCTTGCGCTCCCATTGCTGGCGCAGCATGGGGAAATGGAGTTGTGCGTTGAGTATTGAGTGTTGAGTGAGATGCGCGTATTGCGACTCGCCGATGTGTGTTAACAGCGCCGCGTCAACGAGCAACTGAAGTGTGTGATAAATTGTCGCGCGTGCGATGCGATCCGTCTGTGATGCGATCGAATCGACGAGTGCCTCTGCTTCAAATGGTGACGCTTGGTGCATCACTGCTGAGAAAACGATTGCGGTCTCTCGTGTGAGCCGTCTGTTGTGTTGCTGAAGGAAATCCAGAAAACGAGACTCAGCAAGACCCGGGAGGAGGACACGAATGTCATCCCCCTCCGAGTTCGCGGGCCAGAAACCGTACACGCCCTTCGCGGTGAATAGCTTTTCGGCGATGATCCGGTCGAGGAGCGTGTTCGCGTCGGCGTAGAGTTTCTTCGCTTCTTCGCCGATCGCCGGATCTTCAAAGATGCGCGGGAACTTGCCGATCAGTTGCCAGGTCATGAAGAACGGCGACCAGTCGATGTACTTGCGGAGGACCGCGAGGTCCATGTCGTCGATCGTCCGCAAGCCGAGGAACGATGGCGTCGGGATGTCGACGGTCGACCAGTCGGTCGCAAATCGGCGTGCGACCGCGTCCGCGTAGGGGACGAGATTGCGGTCCTGCTGTTTGCCGTAACCATCGCGGTCCCGTTGCTGATTGGCGCGGACTTTCTCGACATAGGCCGGCTTGCTGTCCGGATCGAGCAGCTTTTCGACAGCCGGGACCGACAGCGAAGCATCCTTCACATGAATGACGGGTTGCTCATACTGCGGGGCGATCTTGACGGCCGTGTGCTTCGCCGACGTGGTCGCGCCGCCGATGAGGAGCGGGACCGAAAATCCCTGTCGCTGCATCTCCTTGGCGACGTGCACCATCTCGTCGAGCGACGGAGTGATGAGCCCCGACAGGCCGATGATGTCGGCCTGGCGGTCGATCGCCGTTTGCAGAATTTTCTCCGCCGGGACCATGACACCCAGGTCGATGACCTCGAAGTTGTTGCACCGCAGCACAACGGCGACGATGTTCTTGCCGATGTCGTGGACGTCGCCTTTGACCGTGGCGATGACGATGGTGCCGCGAGTGGAGGGCAATCCCAGCCCGACGGCA
>JAHBXU010000988.1 GCA_019636315.1 Planctomycetaceae bacterium
AGGGCGCGCAATCTGCCATCACGATCTCAAGCAAGGCTCCAACCTCGACGGGGTTCGCGCGTCAGGTACTGGTTCGCCGACTCGTCATTCGTAATCCGCAGCGCCTCACTGTCCCAGAGAATCTTCTTTCCCGCGCGAAATGCGACGTTGCCCAGATGGTTTGCTTCCGTCAACAGCCCCGCATAGCTGAACGGGCTGCCGGTTGGTGAACCAGTCTTGCAGGCGATGAGCCACTCTTCGTGATGTCCGGGGGAATCCGCGATGAATGGTTCCGGCCGCTGGAAGTCGCGAAACTGATCCTCGGGAAGCAGCGTGTGTTTGGCGTAGTCGGCGAGCACCATGCCATTGTCGCCGATAAACAAAATGCCGCTGTCCCATTGAGGAATCCCACCGGCATTCCAGATTGCCGGTTTGTGCGTCCCCTGGTGCCAGGTCAGCGTGCAGGCAGGAAGTTCGCCGCGCGGGCCGTACTCGTAAACGGCCGACATCGACGCGGGCGCGAGTTCCGGATGCGGCGCTGGTCCACTGGCTTCAATCGACAACGGAGCGTCCAGCTTGAGCGCCCAGAACGGCAGGTCATTCCAATGACTGCCCAGATCGGACATCGTTCCGTTGCCAAAGTCCCACCATCGATACCATTTGGGCCCGGGGAAGTAGACTTCGTGGTACGGGCGATACGGGGCGGGACCCAGCCACAAGTCCCAGTCGAGATACTCCGGAGGTGTCATCCCCTCGGCCGGCCGGTCGGTAACGTACACGATGTCCTTGTTTCGCTCCGCTTCCTCCGCACTCTGCAAACCCCAGGCGCGACCCACCCACACATGGGCTTCGCGGACCGGGCCGATGGCGCCCGATTGAATCAGTTCCACCACGCGGCGAAAATTCGACGAGGCATGCCCCTGCGTGCCCATCTGTGTCGCGACGTTCGCTTGGGCCGCGGCCTGGGTGATGAGCCTGGCTTCGACCACATTGTGCGTCAGCGGCTTCTCGCAATACACGTGCTTGCCCAGCCGCAGCGCCGGCAGTGTCGCGTAGGCGTGCGTATGTTCAGCCGTACTGACGACGACGGCATCGATATCACCGGCGTCGTCATAAAGCTTGCGGAAGTCCCCATAGGTGCGTGCACCGGGATACTTGGCGGCGGCCCGGTCCAGATGGCGCCGATCGACGTCGCACAACGCGACCACGTTGACATCCTGCCGCGGCTGTCCCCCCGGGCTGGCGAGCTCACTTAAATTGCCGCCGCCTCGGCCGCCCACGCCAATAAACGCCACGTTCACCCGCTCACTCGCGGCCCCGGCCCGTAACAAGGCGGGTGCCGCAAAAGTTGATGCGCCGAGAGCCAAACTACGGGACAAAAACTGACGACGGGTCCAAGCTGTGATCGGCCGGCGCATGACGAGTTCCTGGCGAGTCAATGAAGGAGCCTGCGTTTGAGAATCCACGCCGCTCCAGGCACAATACACCCATGTCCGTCAGCTTGACATTCCCAGAGTTGAACTGCAAGCCGCCGTCGTTGTCATCGGCCGATCCCCCCGGCGATGGATGCGCGAAGGAAGCACTTGATTGGAAGTGTCATCTGTCACCCGAAGCGTCAGCGAGGGCACGGCCCGCGGTTCCTCACTGACGCTTGAGGTTGCGAGGTGATTGCACGGCGCGAAACGTCATCAGCTGAATTATTCGTGGCCCCTTACTCCCGGGATTCGTCCATGTCGACGCCGTCACACGCGGAGCATCCGGTTTCTCGACGTACGATCTTGGGGGCCGGCATTGCCAGCACTCTCGCCGCGACGGCGATCCGATCGACGCCCGTCTTCGCAGCACCTGCGGGAGTAAAAAAGCCCGCCTCAGAACGAATTCAGGTCGGATGCATCGGTGCGGCCGGCCGCGCTGGGGCACTTGTCCGCACGTTCTCCCAGTCGCCGCAGGCAGACGTCGTCGCCATTGCCGACCTCGATCCCGCGCGGCTCGCGGACGGCCTCAAGGCATCCGAGGAGATTCAAGGATTCCGCCCACGCGGCGAGAAAGACTTCCGC
>JAHBXU010000989.1 GCA_019636315.1 Planctomycetaceae bacterium
CTCGACGACGGGCCCGACGGTCTCGGCGAACGCATCCGGCAGAAGGGGCGCGAATTCGGCACCGTCACCGGCCGGCCTCGCCGTTGCGGCTGGTTCGACGCCGTCGCCACAGGATACGGCGCCCGGATCAGCGGAGTCGATTCGCTGGCCGTGATGCTTCTGGATGTGCTCAGCAAGCTCGACGAACTCAAGATCTGCGAAGCGTACGACATTGAAGGCGAACGTTCGACCGACTTCCCTTCGCACGCGCTCGATCTGGCGAAGGCGAAGCCCGTTTACCGCACACTTCCCGGTTGGAAGCAGGACATCACACGCGTCCGCAACCTGGTGGACCTGCCCAAGGCGGCCCGCGCCTACCTCGACGTCATCGCGGAATTGCTGCAGTTTCCGGTGCACATCGTTTCGGTCGGACCGGATCGCGAGCAAACCATGTTTGCAACGTAGAGGGACGCGAGATCATCAATGGAGGAAGCTTCCGTCGGCAAAGCCGTTTCGTGACTCGACGTGTTTGTACGGGAGTGCGCATCGAACAATCACTGACATATCGGGTTGCAGGGAAGATACGATGCAGGATGTTCGTTCGTGCACACTCATGGCACTCTGAGGGGAAAGGCGAAGGCATCCATGCTCTATGAATTCCCAGGCGAGGAAACTCCTGCCCCGAGCGAACCGCGCCCTCGACGTCGCGGGTGGATCGTTGTTCTCGTCTTGTGTCCCGTCATCGCAGCCGCGGCGTGGGGCATCTATCGACTGGAGCAGATGAAGTTGGACACGAATGCGCGCGACGCATTCAAGCTGGAAACGGATTTCTCCAACCAGGTCATCGTCGCGATCGCCAAAGTGTCCGATCTCCCTCAGAAGTCGATGGCGTTCCTCTCCGACTTCTCGCAACTGCAGTTGATTGACCTCGGCGGCACACGCTCCCTCGAAGGAAATCTGGAGTCGCTAAAGCAGTTTGACCAACTCCGTGTGCTCTCCCTGAGAAACTGCCCCTGGGTTGATGACGACGTCGTCGCTGGCCTCTCTGAAGTCTCAAGTCTGAAGCGGCTCGATCTCAGCGGCACGCAGGTCAGTGATGACGGACTGCGCGCCATCAGCCGGCTTCCTCAACTGAGCGAGCTCAATCTGGAGCGATGTCAGAAAGTCACGGACGCCGGATTGCAGGTCTGCGCAGAGATGCCTGAACTACGACGGCTCTGGGTGGGGGGGGCCGGATATACGTTCGACGGCCTGCTGACGCTGCGAGAAAATCGCCGCAATCTCAATCTTCAATTGAAGCGTGACGATGTCATCAAGGCGCTGGTTCCCGGCGTCGATTGGAGCTCCTCGGATTACTTCAGTTCGAATGAAGGGTTTTCAGATCCCGAGTTCAAAGTCTCGGCAACTCTCACGAGCGACTCGGACATCGCGGCCCTCGAACGCCTGCTGACATTTCCACAGGATTGGCACTATTGGCCGTTCGTGGACGCGATGCTGCAAAATATCCCGGACGTCCAGGACACCACCTACGTGGAGAACATCGCGCAGCGCTGGGAGGTGCTTGCCCTGCGCGGCCCGGCGGCGGCCCGATCTCTGGCGGCGATCCTCCCATTGGCCCCGAAACTGACCGCTCTAAGTCTCTACGACACGGCAATGACAACGGATCACCTCAGCCGCAGCGCAATGCCCGCCAGTTTGCAGCGATTGCAGATGTTGAATGTGTCCATCGACGAATCCTTGCTGCGTCATATCAGCGAATCAGCTCCATTGCAGTTGCTCAGTCTTTCCAACGTCAAGGTCGCGGACTCGACTCGCGCCGGAGCGGAGACCGACGCCACCGATTCCTCAGAACGGTTGTCTCTGCCGCCGTTGGCGAGAATGGAGATCCACAACTCGCCCGTGAGCGAGTCTTTCCTCCGGACGTTGAGTCAATTCCGCGAGTTGAGCGAGGTTCGGTTATCTGACGTCACCTTGTCTGGTATTCACGACCTGAACGAATCCCTGTTGGCAGCCGAAAACCTCCCGAACGACCTGTTGCCTCACAAAATCGGCT
>JAHBXU010000099.1 GCA_019636315.1 Planctomycetaceae bacterium
TCGCGCCTTGCGGAAGCGATGGGGATCTCAGCCCTCGTCGTCGGCTTGACCGTCGTGGCCTTTGGAACGAGCGCCCCGGAGATGGCGGTTTCCGTCGGCACGGCACTCTCGGGAAAGACAGACATCGCCTTGGGAAACGTGGTGGGCAGCAACATCTTCAATGTGCTGTTCATTCTGGGGCTCTCAGCGCTCGTGGTGCCGCTGGTGGTCGATCAAAAACTGGTGCGGTTTGACGTTCCGCTCATGATCGGAATTTCGGTGCTCGTCCTGCTCCTGGGGTGGGACGGTTCCATCGGTCGCGTGGAAGGAATCGTCTTGTTTACAGGAATTCTGGCCTACACGGCGTGGTGCATCATTGCGGGACGCAAGGAGAAGCCAGCGATTTATGAGGAGTACAACGCGGCGTTCGGCCCCGAGCAACCGGCGTCATCAGATCAAGGACAGGGCGCCGTCAAAACCTCCAGCGTGCTCTGGCAGATCGGATTGATCGTGGTGGGCCTCGTTTTGCTGGTGCTCGGCGCGGGGTGGCTGGTTGACGGTGCGACGGCCATGGCGCGGCGACTGGGGGTCGGTGAACTGGTAATCGGGCTGACAATCGTGGCGGGCGGGACGTCGCTGCCGGAACTGGCGACATCCATCGTCGCCGCTATCCGTGGGGAACGGGATATTGCCGTCGGAAACGTGGTCGGGAGCAATATCTTCAACATTCTGGCCGTGCTGGGACTCTCTGCGTCCATATCGCCTCAGGGAATCGCTGTGGCGGAGCAGGCCTTGCGGTTTGATATTCCCGTGATGATCGCCGTCGCCGCAGCGTGCCTGCCGATCTTCTTCACCGGGCATCTGATTGCTCGCTGGGAGGGGGGACTGTTTGTGGCATACTACATCGCGTACACAGCCGCACTGATTCTGATCGCGACGCAAAGTGATGTTCTTCCGCTCTTTCGCTGGACGATGAACGGGTTCCTGCTGCCGCTGACGACGATCACGTTGTGCGTCATCGCCGTGCGATCACTGGCAGCCAGCCGACGGCGGGAGGCGCTCTCCGAGCATGTTGTGGGAAAGTGAGAACATGCGAGCATGCCGTTCGCTCAGTCGAGGGTGACTTCGTGAGTCAGCAGGCGACGACGGCGACTTCAATGGCCCATCACTTGGCGTCGGTCTTCGCCGGCGCAGGTGGCTCGACGGAAATTGTCACCTTCTGCTCCTTTTCGCCTGGCGCGACCGGCACCACTGACGGAACCTCACCCGCGACCGCCTGATTGCCAAATGTTCCTTGCGCCTTCAGCACGTATGTTCCGAGAGGGACGTCCTTGAACTCAAATGTGCCGTCCGCGGAAATTCGCTTGCTGAACTCTTTTCCCAGTCCCACGATCTCGACATCGACACGGGCCCGCCTCAATTCGCGGCGATTCTTCACAACGACTCCCTTGATGGTTCCTTTTGTCGGAGGGGCAGGCTGGGGATCCTCTTTTCCGTCCTTTTCTGGCGGCGTCTGGGCCACCGCGGGCGGAAGCTTCTGAATCAACAACGATTGGGGCCTTGATCGGGTGGTCAGCCCCACGCGATCCACGGCTTCCACCTGGAGGAGATATTCCCCTGGCGTGAGTTTGAGTTCGGCCGGATTGATGGACACACTCCAGGTTTCACGAACGCCCTGACGATCGCGGGATTCGGGATCGCGACTCAGAAACTGCCCGACCAGAGGCCGGTCCGTGCGCGGAGTCGCCGTCGAATCGAGCACGCTCACACTCACCTGTGAGGCGCCGGAAAGATCGTCCACGGTGACGATGTACTCGCCCGTCCGGTCCTCGCGAATCGGCGATGCTGGTCCCACGTTGAGCTTCGGGGGTTCCGAGTCGATAATGATCTGACGACGATCCGCGGCTTGCGTACTCCGGCTCCCGGCCCGAAGAATGAGTTCAGCCTGCAGGTCGAGCGACAGATTCTTCAGGCCGGAGAGGTTGAGCATCCGGTGCGTCCAGTCTCCGACGCGGCACTCGAACTGGAGCGGCATCCCCGGAGCGATCGGGCTCAGCGTGACGGTCTGCTGCCGATCCGGATATTCGGAATGCAGATCCCAGACCTGACTCTTGAGCGGCTCCGCAACGTTGCGATCCTGCAATCGGATCTCCAGCCGTTGGCTTTCGGTGAATCGGAGGTGCGGCGCATCGAGTTCGAGCGCAATCTGAAGTTCGTCAATCGGACCGGGAAACACGGCCGTCGGAGCGAGGGACGAAACACCATCCACTTCGCTGACCCAGGTGCTTCCGCCCGGAACACCGACGTACCGCAACTCGGCGCCCGCTGCCGTGGTTGCTTGCACCGACAGGAGGCGAACGTGTTCCCCATCACCCGACTGGCCGGTCAGGTCCACAAGAGCCAAAGCGGTGTCGGGCGTGCTGGATGACTGCAAGCCGTAGGTAAAGGCCCGTGGATATCCGTCGACCGTCAGTTCAAACAGTGTCACGCTGCGGGGATCGTCGACAACGGCGAATACGCTGCGCCCCTTCTCGTCGTCGAAACGACCTCCCCGCTGGATCAACGCCCCGGCGGCATCCCGTTCCGGCCGGACAACAAGCGTGACGGGAGAAGGGACAGGAAGCGTCGACTCAAAGCCGAACTCGACGCGGTCCGACGACGTCTTCGGTTGGGGGCGGATGTAGTCCTTGGGATGCCAATGTGAGAACGGCAGGATTTCGACAACGGCTGAAAGCGGCAAACGCCCGTCAGGCGGCTGGCTGGTCTCGTGAATGACGAACAGAAGTCCGTTGGACACATCAGGAGCCGCCGCAGTTTCTGCGGCCGGACTCACTTCATTCGGCCCGGCCGCAACGGGCTTTCCGTCAGGTCCAGTCGGTTCCGCGGGAGCCGCTGCCGCGGGTTTTGTGAATGCGACGGCCACGTTCTGTTGCTGTGAATCCAAATGGACGGCTGCGATTGCGAGCAGATTCTCTGTTTTCAATAGACGCTGTTGAGCAGCGAGATCGGCCTCAGCAAGCGCCTGACGAATCCTGTCCTGCAGTTGCGAGCGCTCCTGGGGAGTGAGCGAATCGTCGATTGCGAAGAGCCGGACCACGACATCCATCGGTCGCGGCGCGAGGTTTGAGAGGCCGAACGCGACATCCGTTTTTCGATTCGGATACAGCGGGATCAGCCTCTCGACTGGATGAGGAGCCGCTGGGTTGGTGCGTTGAGTTCTCAACACCACGCCTTCGCGAATTGGCAGCTGAACAGTCAACTCATCCGTCGCACTCGCACCGTTCGGACCCGTCACATGGACGGTCAATCGAGTCGAAAGCACATCACTGGTCGCCGCTTCCCCTCCCACGGCGCGGATGGTGAGCTTCTCGCCTGCCTCAGGTAGGAATCGTTCGTCGGGGAGAATGGCTCGCTCGTTGCGAAACACCTGAATCCGCGACGGATCAAACGAAAGCCAGACCTCGTCGGCCTGGTCCTGGATCGTCGTGCCGACTTCCGCAGATGTCGGCCGTCCGGAACTGTCAAACAGTCGCACGCCGGTCTCGTCGAATGACACGGCCAACGATTGGATCCGGAGAGGGTCTGGCAGGCGGAGTCCGGGGAATCTGCGGGATTGAACCTTCTTCACCCATTCGTCCATGTCACGCACGTCCACAAAAAACGCGGTGACAAATTCCGACTCGAACTGGCTCGCACGGGCGAGCAACGGGGACGAGTCGTCATTCACGGCGTCGATATGCAGCATGTGTGCGACGAGTTTTTTGACGCTCGCTGAATCCTGCGAGATCCTTTCGCCGGGGCGGCGCGCTGCTTTGCCCCGCGCATCCATCAGCGACTTGACGAGGGAGACTCGCCGTGGTCCGTCGAGCCGGGTTGTGGACAAAAGAGCTGCCGCCCGATGCCGATCGAGCGGTCCGATGCCACGAGCACCACCATCGAGATTCTGGTCCAGATCGAACGCGGCACGATCGATCCGTCCCCTCAGTCTGTCGGACTGTTCGCGAAGCCTGCGAACGAGCGCCGCCAGTTCGGCCGGGCGATCGTTTTCCGGAGACCGCACTGCGTCTTGTAGCCGGCCGCGGATGGAGTCGGCCAACTGAATGATTTCATCGACGTCCTCGGCGATGTTGCTGCCGCTCCCGGCGGAGAGCCGCACATACTCAGGAATCTGGAACTGCACGTCATTACAACGTCGCCAGGCATCGCGATAATCCGGGGTCGCCGGATTGAGATCGTTGAAGGGACGCTTCGCGAATTCCGCATCGAGCGACTCCTTGTTCCCACGACGGAACTCCTGCCAATCGTTCACGACGATGTCGGCCGGATCATTCCTCCCGAGACTGGTGGAGACCTCCTCGCCCCTCAGGACGCGCTCAATCCGTTCCAATCCATCTTCCAATTCCTGAAGGTCCCGCAAGAGCCCGGGCGCGGTTGCGGCGGCGGACTCCTCGGACGGACGGCGCGTGTTCCACAGATGGAATTCCGTGCGGCACAGTCGATCGCTGAGGTTGCGCCAGGCGAGCGGTGAGAAGTCGATCGGTGAATAGTCAATGCCTGCTTCACGCCTCACGATGCGATCATATCGTTCCCAGATTCGTCGAAGCGATGCGACAACCGGATCAAGCGACTGTTCGTCCGCATCAGGAGGAGACGAGGATTTTTGTTCCGCCGGAATCGGAGTCGGTGGATTCTGAGAGGCGGAAGGCGACGCCGCATCGGTCTCGACGGGAACCCGTTCGGGTTGACCACCGTTGGACGAGGGCGATTCGCCCGAGGGGGTTTTCGATTCCGTCTGCACTGCAGCACCGCCCGCTGCAGCGGGCGGCTCATTTATCGTCGTCGGATTCTGAGCCACCAGATTCTCCGGCATGTGGTCGGCGAATGGTTGGTCGGGAGTGTGCTGGTCACGGAACCACAGCCAGCGTGCCGGGAATGGACCGCTGGGGGAGAGCGTCGCGATCGTCTGCGGATGTGCGTTACGCAATGTATCTGTCAGGCGGCGACGATCGGTGGAAGCTGGCCGCCTGAGCAGACGAGCCGCCTGGCCGTTCGCGGCGGGCGCTTGTTGCGGGGCATTTTCGTTTGTTGTTTCCGGCTGCTCCGGATCCCAACGAATTCCACTCAGTAGCGGCGGCGGCGGCGCCATCGAAACAACATCGCCGTTCCGGTCTGAAACGGCCCCTTGACCGCCACGCAGCAGCACCGGGGTCTGGGCATTCCCTGTTTCACTGCGGCACCGCCTGACGACATGCTGATACAATTCCAGGATCGACAGCTCCTCGCTTTGCGTGTCGGACTGGCACGCGGCGGGATTCGAGAGTGCCTCCGCGACTGCGGCGCCGAAGACCGCGTCCTGCCGGTGATGTGAGATCTCGCTTCGTTCGCCCCGACCGTGTGACAACAGCACAAACAGGTTGGTCTCTGGGATCTCCTGCTGAAGCAGCCGCTCAACGCAGCCGGCGAAGTCGTTCTCCATCACGCCGAGGCGCGGATCAAACGACAACTGGCCGTAATCGATCACAACGAGACAGACGTTGGCGCGCGGCCCATCCTGGGCGCCGCGTTCCGGTTGGTCCGGACGGTTCAGACACTGCTGGAAGTGTTGCAGAACTCCTGCTTTCAGCGGCAGCCAGTCGGAAGCGTCCAGCTTGAAGTCACTGGGAGCGAGGTACGGCGCCGACTGATGATCAAATCCGTAGAGTCGGATATACGCGATGAGTGACCCGTGTTTCTGAGGATCAAACTCATCGAGGTGATCAAAGCTTTTCTTGTGCGCCTCTCTGCCAAACTGGACGCTCAGAGTGTTTGCGGCGTTGCTGGCCCACGCGGCACGGACCTGCTCGAAGGCCTGCCTTGTGGCCGAGGCATAAGGAACTTCGGGGAGAAACTCATGCTCGTAGCGATCGACGGAGAAAATGACGAGCCGCGTGGGAAGCTGTGGTTCCGATTGCATCCCCACGATGACGATCCACAGAAACGCTCCTGTCAGCAGGGCGACCAACACGGTCCAGAACCAGCGGTTCAATCGATGCGCACCGCGAGTCCGTTGAATGGTCTCGTGGGACGTGCTTCGCCAGTGCTTCCGTCCGGTTGACATTGCCGCTCCCTTCGACCGGCTGCGTGCGTCAAGACGTGGGCGAGGTTCGTCGACCGCGCAGAATCCGGCATGTCTGCTGACCGCCTCCAGACTGTCCACCGAGGCCCCACAGCCGTTTGGGGAACATCGCCACGGCTTCGCTCACCCAAGCTGAACCTCGGATCCCCGTTGATCAAGCTCAGAATACGACGGGTCCAGTGAAAGCTCAATCAACCGAAACTCCACGTCGGACGTGACGGTTGTCGGGATTCGGCGGCCTTCGGGAAAAATCTCCCCAACGAGCAGGAAACCTGTCCGTAATAAATAGACCGTAACGGCTGGGCAAATTCCGACAAGGTGCTGGAGATCGCTCATTGCGGCTGATAAGCTGCAGATTCCCAAGATCCCGGACCCGCCATCCGGCCGAGGGGGTTGTGATGGGCCTCCTGAACTGCTGACCAGACACCGGATGTCGATGGCGGAAGCGTGGGCCAGGCCGGCGTTCGCCGCCGAACGTCCGGAGATCCGCGCTCGGCGAAGGGTTGACGGCACAGCGGTGCAGCGTTCCGGCAGAGGCGCCGATCGTTCCCCACGCGGCGCGACCTCCGCCGGCACGTAATGGGCCGCGCATACCGCATTTGACTGGTGATTTCATGGGTCTGTTCTCCATTGCGTGGTTGATGTCCCGCGCTCGTCCACAGGACGGTGACGAGCGGCTTGTTCCCATTCGCCAACGCCATGCGTCGAACCTGAAAATTCGCAGTCTCGAACCGCGCATCGTGCTGAATGCCGATGTCTCGTTCATTGCGTCGACCCTTGTCATTGACAACTTCACCAATCCGGGGGCGGCTCCGGAGGTGACGGTCTCTGAGACAGACTTCGATTTTGGCAACGGCGCTGAGGCCGCGTACCAGTTTCAACTCAGTGACGTCGGCGATTGGAATGATCCCGGCGCCATCGATCTCGACGGTGATCCCACGACGAACGACGTCGTGATCGACCCGATGGATTCCACCATTCTTTATGTCCGCGTGGCGGGGGCCCAGTCCGATCCGATGGCCGGACTGACGATCGATGCTGGCGGAATGGTTGCCGTGACGCTCAGCGGTGACGTCGACTTTCAGAATATCGGTCTCGTGCAGATGACGGGGGCGTCCATCACTCAGAGTGCGGCGTCCACTCTGGCGGGAACCGATTTCGTGCTGCAGGCGGACAGCATCTCGCTCACGGGCTTCAACGGCGATGATCTCACGCTGAAAGCATTGGAAATCGACTTCGCCGGTGTGGACACCATCAACGGCAATGGAATGACCGGAGCGCTCCGCATTGACTCGCTTGGGAATGCCATCCGCATCGGAGGGGCCGCTGATACGGGAGCCGCCACGCTCGATTTCACCGCCGATGACGTCGCCGCGCTGGGCACGTGGTCTTCAATCACGTTCGGCGCGGATGACAACGCGGCTGCGATCACCGTCGCGGCCGACGTCTCGTTCACGAGCGCTGTGGTGCTCAACTCCGATGAGATGGGGGGCAGCATCACAATTAGCGGCAAGCTGCAGACGACGGGCTCCACCAGCAACACGATCACATTGAACGGCACGGGGGCGACCACCGTGCTGAACGCCGATATGGTGACGGCCGGAGCCGCCATCAACATCAATGATTCGGTCCTGGTCGACGGTGTCCGCCTGCTGGACACGACGAATGGCGGCGCCGTGGCTGCGGGGGCGAATATTACGATCACCGGCGTGATCGACGGAGCCAATGCCGGAGGCACGGACACCCTATCGCTCCGCGCAGGAACAGCCGGCAACGTCGACCTGCAATCAGCCGTCGAGGGCGGCGCCGGAGCACAAACGCTCGCCGCCGGCCAAGACCTCGAAAGCCTGACCGTCGTCAGCGCCAATAACGCCACCTTCGCCGCGATCGACGGCGCCTTCGCCCTGGTCGTCAACGCCTCCGGCGCCACCACCTTCAACGGCGCCATCGGCGGCACCACGGCCCTCACCAGCGTCGCCACCGACATGCCCGGCACGACGGCGATTAACGGCGGGGCCGTCAACACGACAGGCAACCAGACGTTCGCCGACCAGGTCACGATCGGTAGCAACACGATTCTGAACGCTGGCGGCATGATTCGTCTGGAAGGGGGGATCAACGGCGCGTTCAACCTGACGCTGACGTCGGGGACGGGGAGCGATGTGGGGGCGACGATCGGCCCGAACATCGTGAACCTGACGGTGAACGGAGGGGCGCTGGTGGCGGGGACGATCGACATCACGGGCCACCTGGATGCGAATGCGGCGGTGACGACGGACGTGGGGGGCATTCTGGTCGACGGGGACGTGGACAGCGAGAGCACGCTGACGGCGGCGACGACGGTGAACGTGGGGGGGGACAGCGAGCTGGGGGGCAACGTGACGGCGCTGAACGGGAACCTCGTGCTGGGGAACGCGGTAGCGGACAACGTCACCCTCACCGCTCATGTGACGCTGGCGGCCACCGGCATGGTGCTCGTCTCCGGCGGCATCAACGGTGCGTTCAACCTTGTGATCAACAGTCCTGGTGCCACGGTGTTGGGCGGATTTGTTGGTGAATCAACGCCCCTTGTCAGCCTGACGACAGACATGGGAGGGACCACGGAAATCAACGGGGGGGGCGTATCGACGACCGGCGGCCAGACGTACAACGACAACGTCGTTCTGGGGACCGATGCGACGCTGTTTGGGACAAATATTGTCTTCAACAGTACGGTCGATGGGGCAGCAGTGAATGCGGGGCAGCCGAACCACTATACGTTGACGATCGGCCGGGGCACCGATGACGCCGACCGCGTGGCGTCGGTGCTGTTTACCGCCAATGTCGGGATGACGTCATCGCTGGCCCCGCTGGGGGGACTGACCATCTATGCCGAGAATGTGGTCTTCGATAGTCCGACCAACGCAGGCATCACGGTGGCGGTCTTCAGCACGGCGAATGCCGCGGTGATGATCGATACCGGCACGCTGCTCCTTGATGATGCCGACGATTACTTCGCCATCCAGACCGGCGAACGGTCGGATCCGACGGCGCGGGCGCTCAATTTCCTGCCGCGCCCGCCGCAGGAGACGGCTGCCACGGACTCGGACGACTATGCATTCTATCAGGATGTGGTTGTGGATACCGTAACGCTTGTCGGCGTGGGTGAAGGATTCTTCCGCGGACAGTTCACCGTCACGCTCGGAACCAC
>JAHBXU010000990.1 GCA_019636315.1 Planctomycetaceae bacterium
CCAGTTTGCGGGCCAGCGGCCATCCGCCCATTGCGACGCGGAGAGCAGATCGCGAACCTGTTCCAGGTGAGTGTAGACCTGGGCGCGAACGGCGTCGGATAGAATGTTGAACTCATCATCCAGGCGGAGGAGCAACATCAGCGAATAGACGCGATGCGTCCCACTGCAGACGCCGACGTTCATTTGCCCGCGTAACAATCGTTGCGCGAGCAGATCGAATGAATACCGTCGCCCTCCGGACCCGATCCATTCTCGCTGCGGCGGCAACCACAGGCCGAACGCCGTTGCGGTCCATTCGGTTTCGCGCTCGTCGAGCCGAAAATCACGCAGCGACTCCTGCAGGACGTCGTTGATGGTCATGTTGCGACGCGCCGGGCCATAGACAGGTGCGTCGAGGCGAATGCCTGCTTCGGTGAGGCTCGCCAGCCAATGGTCGTGATGCACGGAAGCGCCCGCTTCGCTTCCAAAACGGATCGACAGTCCGTTCCGGTGGTCTTGAACGAGGGGGGCGATTTCTTCCCCCCACGACGTCGCGAAACGGGCATGGTCTGTCAGGAAGGCGGCGAGATCCGCTCCGGACAGGGCATGCGGATCATCGAACGTCGCCGTGACGCCCCAGGTGCGAACCGCGTGCTCGACGAAATTCGGTTTGGTGCGCCGTGGCTGAAAACGCGGGACGACTCGATCCAATACCGCGGCCAGCTCTTCGTTCGTCACCCAATCCGGTCGATCGTAGAGCGGCGACACGACGAGCGGATCTGTGCGAGGCACGCTCACCAACTCAAAGGCATCGCCTCCCCGCAATTCCCGCTGAACGAGACGTTGCATGTCGGGACCGCTGACGGCGTACGACATGCCGAACGCAATCAACACGACGCACTGAATCGTGATGAAAGATCGCCAGGGGAATGTACGCATCCGGGGTTGGGTCATGTTGACAAGCTCTTGGTGACGCCCTCAGGTCTTCGCCCGGGCGTCGGTTTGACGACGTCGTTCATTCCGGGGCGTTTCGCACAAAGACGACAGACCGGTTGTTTTCGTAGTCAATCCGCCAGTGATCCGGGATCGAGCGGAGCGCCTCCGCCAACGCATCCCGATCACGCTTGTCCAGGATGACACGCTGAACGCCGTATCGGTCGAGCTTCTTTTCCCACCCGCTCGCGGCATGCAGGATCGACAGATAGTCCTGCCAGACTTCCTCCGGAATGAGATGGGCGTGCGAGGCAACGAACACCTGCACGTCTCGCGGGCCGGCCCAGAGGAGGAAGTCTCCCCAGTCAAACGTGTTGAAGATCAAACCGGCACGGGGATGCTCGTTCAGGTACTGCACGATATCGAGGGGAGTTTGCGACGAGGTGCTCCGCGCCAGTCGCCGCATCCGGGCCTCCGGATCCTGAGGCTTGCCGTGCAGCACGGTGACGCCGAACGGAGTAATGGCGAAGAAGATCCAGGCCAACCCGACGGTCACGACGGACCATTTGCCGCTGCGAGGTGAGGCGGCTGGCCCTGCTCGCCTCCAGGTGCGAATCAACGCGGCCGAATGCAGGCCGAGATAGAAGGCAGCGACGGGCGCCCACCAGACGATCATCCGCGACGACCAGAGTGCCGCCATGCCAAGTCCAACCAGCAGGAGCACCTCCGCCGACCGCACGCGGCGCGGGCTGAAGCGGTACACGAAGATCAGTGCGAGGACGCAGGCGGCAAACGCCTTCCCCTGCGACATCCGCAACGTCAGCGGTTCCCATTCGATGAGGTCTCGCAGGTTGGGATGTCCTGCGACGGAAAGCACTTCTGCGTACAACCCGATGCCGTGCGGACTGATGAGAGCTGCGACGGCCGACACTTGCAGCAGGACAAACAGTCGCCTCACCACGGGATCGACGCCGACGGCCCGTAGACTTTTCAGGCGAAGCAAGAGATCGATGGCACGTCCCGCGCAGATCGTTGCCAGCAGGCCCAGTCCTACGATGAATGATCCATGCAGATTGGCCCAGAGCGCAAACACACCCGGGATCACAAGCCAGTAGGCGG
>JAHBXU010000991.1 GCA_019636315.1 Planctomycetaceae bacterium
GCAGTTTTTGAGCGTCGCGATACCGGGGAGCAAGTTCCAATGATTGCAGGACATGTCGCCTCGCGGAATCGGAATCGGAGATCACATGGAGGTGCTCCGCAAGGCGAAAGTGAGTGAGCGACAGATCGTCGGGGGCCAATTGAAGAAGTGAGCGATAAGCCACGATTGCGGCCGGTGCGTCCTGGCGCTGCTCCGCCGCAGCCGCCAGCGCCTGATGCGGGTGTCGCGTCAGCGGATTGACACCCATGAGCCGCAGCCCATCACGTGAGAGGGCATCCGCATCGCCGCGAGCGTGCGCCAATTCAATGAGCCGCAGGAAGGTCTCGGTCGAGTTGGCGTCAATCTGCGCATACGCCTCGAGCGCGGCCTGTTCCGCATCTGCGTCGTTCAATCGGCGGGCGATGGCGGCGAGCTTAAGGAGTGGACTGGTCCCTCCTCGTGCCTGCGGATGCAACTCGTGCAATCGTTCGAGCGTTTGTCGCGCTTCGGACCAGTTTTCCTTCTCGATCAGTATGTCTGCGAGCGCCATGAGTGCCAGAAGGTTCTCGGGGTGGTCCGCGATCCAAGCACGCAGTTGGGATTCGCGGTCGATGTCGGCGGGTTGACCTGCGAAGTCGGGCGTCGACCAATCGGCCTGCGGTGCGAGCGCTTCGGCACGCTTGCGAGCAAAGGTGAGAAAATCAGCTTCCAGTTGGGCCATTTCCGCCGTGTGTCGCGGCAACGACTCGTTGATCGGGAGCCCCGCTGCCAGATCGGCCATGATCGCGCGCAGCGCATCGAACCCATACGTTTCGACCAGATACTCGACAACGAGCGACGATTGCAGGTATGCGAATGCGATTCCCCCCGGCGCCTGGGGATTGGTGAACGCGCTGCTCAAATCGCGGACGGGCGTCATCTGGCCGTCGAGGATCCGTTGCCGGTCGGCGGACGTCAGCGGCTGCCCCCAGCGTACATCCGCCTGCCGCTCCTCATAAACGGAGATCCCTTCGCTCAACCAGCGGGGCATCCGATTCCGCGTCAACTGCAGCGTGACCACATGACAGAATTCGTGCCAGAGCACGGCCTCCCAACTGGAAGGACTGGCGGCTTGCGATGCCGGACTGTTGGCCGTGATCACCTTTCCAAAGCACACCCCGAGGAATCCGGGAATGCCAGGCATGCCGAACGTCCGAACCTCGAAATCCGCCGGGTTGGGAAAGATCTCGACAGCGACCGGGTCGGTCAGTTCGAGTCCATATTTCTCGCAGAGCTGGTCCTTCGCTCGATGCAGCAAATCGAGGACGCGCTCCCCATAGACGTCTGCTTCGTGAGCTTCCATGCGAAGAATGAAGGACTCGTCCTCGAGCGTGACAAACTTCTGCATCTCATCCCGGAGCGTGACCAGATTGTATGCCGCGACGTCGTATTGATTGTCAGCATACACGGCCGCGGCAATCGCCCATCCCTCTTCCACCTGTCCCAGTCGCAGCAAATCTTCGGCCGCCTGACGCCGTGCGGGCAGGTACTTGGGATTGAAAGCCATCGCGCGCCGCTGAGCAGCCAGTCCTTCCTCAAAGCGGTACTTCTGCGACAGCTCGCGACCGATGAGAAAGTCCACCCTGGGGTTGGTGCTCCAACTGGCCAGTGCTTGATCGCGATGCGCCTGCTCACCCGCCAGGTCGTTCTGCAAATGCGCAATGGCCGCAAGGAATGCATGTGACTCGTCGTGATGCGGATTGACGGCGAGCACCTGATTCAAGGTGCCGCGGGCCGTTTCATAATCCTCGGCATCGATCTGACGATCAGCGATTCGCAGCAGTGAGGGCAGATGCTTCGGATTGGCGGCCAGCGCCTGTTGCAGCCGGCGCACCGACTCGGCGCGGTCGGTGTCCTCAATTGCCGCGGCGAGTCCGAAAAGCAGGTCGGCGTCTTCGGGAAATCGCTCGAGGGCGCTGCGATACGTTGTCGCCGCAAGTTTGTTGTCATGCATGTCGAGGGCCAACTGCCCGATTGCCTTTGCCGGCGCCGGACTGCGTCGGTCCGC
>JAHBXU010000992.1 GCA_019636315.1 Planctomycetaceae bacterium
GCCCGAAATCGCGTCACCGGACCCGTCGACCGCGTCTGCCTGTATCGCAAGGAAGAAGTTCAGCGGCTGCTTCCACCGGAGCTGCAACAGGCGTTTGTCGATGCACGAATTGCCGATGTCCGTGAAAGTCTGTGCCGCCTGTATGTGACGGCGACGCGCGCCGTCCACGCACTCCATCTCATGGTCCCGGTCTCGCGCAAGAACGAAGCAAAGCTCCCCGCGAATCCCGCCGGTCTCGTCCGCGCCGCGCTGACGGATGGAAGCATTGTTTCCCCCGATCAGATCCTCTACGAAACCGGCGACCGCGACTGGTCGGTGAACGCGTCTCGCCAGAGAGCAGCCCTCGAAAAGAAATCGCGGAAACGTACGAGCCGCAAGTCTGCCAGCGTGGATCAGAGTTCTCCGGTTCCTCCGACTGCAGTGGACGTCAAGCCGATGCCAGAAGCGACGCCCGTGATTCGCCTGTCGCCCATGCCGCGCGGGCGCCGTCGGGGGTTGACGCGCGTCGCTCCGTCGCGTCACGAGGAAGCCCAGCCGGTCAAACTGCGAGCCGTGTTGCAACGCGAGAATCGGACTGCCTTGCGGCGGGGAACGTTACTCCATGCCTGGTTCGAACAAGTCGGATGGCTGGATGCCGGTCCGCCCGTTCCCGCTGCGTCCCAGCTGCTCAGGACCGCTTCCCGGCTGGGTTACTCCGCAGTGGAGGCGGAACCCGTGCTGAAAGAATTTCACGCCCTCCTCCAGCGACCGTTGCTCCGCCAACTTCTCGCGGCCTCAAGTTACGAGGCGATGGAGTTGCTGCCATTTTCGGAGGCGGTGAATCAACGCATCCATCGCGATGACTTCCTGCTCGACGTGCGGCGCGAGCTTCAGGTGGGAGCCGAACTCGACGGCGCCATCACCAGTGGGACCATTGACCGGCTGGTTCTGTTCAAGCGCGGCGCGAACGTGGTGGCAGCCGACATCATCGACTTCAAAACAGACACCGTGAGTCCCGAAGACGGAGCGGTCTGGAAGGAGCGCATCGAACACTATTCACATCAATTGGCCGCATACCGAGCAACCGTGTCGACGATTTTCGACCTGCCCGCCGACTGTATTTCCTCACGACTGGCCTTTGTCGAGAGACCGCTGATCGTGTCCGTTACTCCGCTGCCGTCCGCTTGACCATGCGGACCTGATTGCCGACATCGTTGTATTGCACCTCGTCCATGAAGGTGCGCATCAAGAGGAGTCCGCGTCCGCAGGGGCGCTCCAAATTGACGGGATCGGTCGGATCGGGGAGCGAGTCGGGATCGAATCCCGGTCCTTCGTCACGAATGACGTACACGACCTGGTTCCGATTCAGCTCGGCTTGAACAAAGATCGATCGATCGGCATAGGGCGGCGTCTCCATTCGCTCGCGTGCAAGGCGGTAGTACTCGGCATGGTCGGACTCCCGCAACTCCGAACTGACCTCCAGGTTGCCGTGATACGACGCATTCAGTAATGCTTCTTCGAGTGCAACGCCCACGCGCAATCGGTCGGCCTCGGCCAGCAAGTCCATGTCGTTGAGCAATGTCTGCAGGTAGGAGACGAGCGTTGTGAGCAAGTCCGGGTCGTTGTTGAGAACGAACTGGCAATCCAGACGTTGAATGCACTGCAGCAGCTTGCGTTGCGTTCTCCGATCGCCCGCGGCGCAAACGACGCGCTCGAGTGTTTCGCACAGGTCGTTCGTCAGCGCGGCTTTGGGAACGTAACTGGCTGCGCCCTGCGCGAGCGCCTGCACGGCGATGACCTCGCTCCCCTGAGCCGTCATCAAGACCACGGGGATGAGCGGAAAGCGCTGCTTCACCTGCTGAACCAGCTCCAACCCGTCCAACTCGGGCATTTGCAGGTCGGTGAGGATCAAGTCCGGAGGCGATTGCTGAACCCGTTCGAGGGCCTGCTTGCCGTCGACGGCGTACTCCACAGTCCAGCCGAGGTTCTTTTCGAGCAGTCCACCGGCAATACGGCGATCCTTGGCCGAATCGTCAACCACCAGTAC
>JAHBXU010000993.1 GCA_019636315.1 Planctomycetaceae bacterium
GACACATGGTCTTTTCGACCGTCCACGCAAACGACACGATCACCGCGCTCCTGCGACTGGTCGATCTTGAGGTCGATCCGACCATGCTCGCGTCGTCCATTTCCGCCATTCTCGGTCAGCGGCTGGCTCGCCGCCTGTGTCCGCAATGCAAGGAAGCGTATCAGCCGAATCCCGAGTTCCTGAAGAAGGCGGGCCTCCCGGCGAACAAGATTGAGAAGTTCTATCGTCCCCCCAAAGAACCAACGAACTGTCCGAATTGCGGCGACCTGGGGTACAAGAGCCGCATCGGCGTTTTTGAATTGCTCAAGATCAACGACCGTATCCGCGACATGGTCCGCGACAAGGCGTCCGTCACGACCATCCGTGCGGAAGCCCGCAAGAACGGCATGCTTTACATGCGGGAGGAAGGACTGCGGCTGGTCCTCCGCGGCGTCACGTCGATCGACGAATTGTCACGCGTTGTGAAGTAGCGACATGCGAAGAGTGAATCCTGAACAGAGAGTTGTCTGTTGGGCCATGTCTTTTGAGACGATGTCCGGTTTCGTCTGTCGTGGGGAGCATCGATGTTCGCCATGTTCTCCATCAGATCTCAGAACAATGGAGGCACTTGGAGCCCGACTTGCATCGCCTTGACGGCAGCGCTCGCATTCATGCACTTGCGGACTCTCTATTCGCTCATCTCGATTCCCTGCTCCCTATTCCCCATGCAGTCCTTCACATGATTCTGGATGCTATCCTCGTTGGAATTGTTGCCGTCGTCACCTGGTGCGTGGCAAGTGAAGGCGCCTGGGGTGCTGCGCTGACATTCATCAGCGTGCTGATCTCTGCGCTGTTGGCGACCGGCTTCTTCGAGATGGCGGCGAATTTCCTGGAGCAGAACGTGTCCAGCTCCTACGACTGGCAACATCGCTGGGATGTAATCGCGATGGTCGGCTTGTTCGCCGTATTCGTATTTGCGCTGCGAACCGCGGCGGAGCGCATCATGCCAGTGCATATTGAACTGCATGGAATGGTGTACGACGTGGCGCGCTGGGGCTGCAGTTTTCTGGCCGGCTGCGTGACGATGGCCTTTCTCCTCACGGCGCTTCACACGGCGCCTCTGCCGCCGGGCACGCTTGGATTCCGGGCGGAGCCACAACTTCGCGAGGGACCGCTGGGGCAAGCCGCCCCGGACTACAAGTGGCTGGGTTTTGTCCACGTCATGACGGAAAAGGCGTTTCGCGGCAGCGCCAGTAGTCCGATCTTCGACGGCCCCATATTCGTACTGTATTCCGGCGGACCGCCGCACGTTCTTCCTTCGTTTCCAATCCGCTATGCTTCACGGCGCGACCGACTGTATGGTGCGGCGCCCGCTCCGTCGGCATCGGGTGGAACGAGTTCGCCAGCGAGCCGCTCGGGACGTTCCTCAGGCCCTGCCTTCTGAGACCCCGTGTTTTCGGTTGAAGTCCGATCCTCCGCCGGATCGCGGGCGTCTCATCCTCGAACAGGAAATGTCTTGTTCTTCCTCAACTCTTGTCAGAAAGTTTGCGGCCGATGCTCGTCCATAGCGTCTATTTCAGTCTCCATGATGCAACCCCCGAATCGATCGACCAGCTTGTGCAGACCTGCCGGACGCTGCTGAGCGGTCATCCCGGCACCGAACATTTCTCGGCAGGCGTGCTGGCGAAAGAGTTTGAGCGCGAAGTGAACGTCCGCGACTTTGACGTCGCCCTGCACATCATCTTCACCGACAAGGCCGCACACGACCGGTATCAGGTCTCCGAAGCGCACCAGCGATTCATTGCTGAGAACAAAAGCAACTGGCGGCAGGTTCGCGTGTTCGACTCCTACACGTCGAGTGAGTGAGCATCAGTCAAAGGGTGCATCCGGCAGTCATGCCCTCGCGAGTTATGGCCCGGATCGAATTTGGACGGCACGAAACCTGCCGCCGATCTGAAGGCGCGCATCGTTGTGCCGGGACGGCTCGATGCCCCGGATGTGGCGTTTGCATGTTGCGCTGCAAAGTTGACGCGGCCGGAT
>JAHBXU010000994.1 GCA_019636315.1 Planctomycetaceae bacterium
TTTGTGCGTCGTCCCTGCGAACAACAACAACCAGAACGGCGCCGATTCGAACACGTAGTGCCATCCCATAATCCCCTCAAACCAGTACGGGATGTGCACCACGTGCAGCGACAGAATCGACGCGATAATGAGCCGCCAGTCGCCCGACCAGAGATCCACCGTCAAAAGTACAATGACTGCCGTCATCACCAAAGGGACGATCCCCAGCGTCCAGCGAAAACTGAACATCACTCGCCGCCAGACATTTCGCGCCGCGAGCGCGGGCGTCAGATTCTCCGCCCAGACGTCGTAATTATCGAGCACTTTCGGGCCGAGACGTTCTTCGCCGCGAACGCGATTATTGAAGCCATACACGTGCCGCGGCGTGTAGATGTCGGTGTACTGCTGATACGGGCTTCGCAGCATGCTCCCGGTGATCGCGTGGTTGAAGGCCATCATGCCCAGCAGTCCGCCCAGAATCGGTGCGGCCATCGCCAGTGACGCGGCCACGCGTCGAATCACGTCGACGGGCTGCGCTCCGGCGGCGCCGGTCCGCCCGGTCACCAGCCACCAGGCGAACCAAAGCCCATACGGCAGCCCCACCCCGGCCGCCGTCATCGGCCGGCACAGCATCGCATAAGTTAAACCACAACCGGCAAGCAGCGCCCAGGGCCAAATGCGGCCGCTGTTGCGAATGGCCACGCGCATTTTGAGAAAAGTGACGACAAACACCAGCAGCCCGACGAGCGTGGGATGGTGGGCCAGCAGAAGATTGCTGAACAGTCCCACTCCCGGTGAAAGCGCCAGCAGCAGTCCGGCCAGCAGGCCGACGCCGTTGTTCGACAGTTGCCGCCCGATCCAGAATACGAGAAACGACGCGAACGCATGGGCCGTCCAGTGCCCCCACCACGGATTCCCCAGCGCGAGAAACGGCGCGATCCACAACCCGGCCCCCGGAAAGTACCGGCTCGCGAAGCGTCCCTCATTCAACACGTGCATCTGGTCGAACAGTTCCGGCATCTCCAGATGACTCGGAAACGAAAGGCGTCCTGCGAGGAATGTCTGCGCCTGAAACAGATAGCTGAACTCGTCGTGATACGCTGGAGGCAGGTCGCCGAATTTCCCCGCCACCCACACACTCATCCAGAAGCCGGCCGCGGCAACGACAACGGAGCAGACGAAGGCCCGCAGATGTTCTGCAACCGGCGTTGGCTCCAAAGGCGTCGGACAGGTCTCCTTGCTCCATCCCGCCACCGCCGATGACGCATGCTGCGGCAGAACAAAGAGCGAACGCCGCAGCAACCAGGCTGGGACGGCCAGCATCAATACCGGAAGGAATGGGGTCCAGTCGACGGCCGGATCGCTCCACCAGACCACGCGCGACGGATCATCGGCGACCGCCGGCTCAAACCAGCGCGGCCACTCATTCAAAACCGCCATTCCCGTCACGATGGACCAGGCAATCCAGAAAGCGATCAACCAGCGATGGGTTGTTGCGGAGGCCCTCATTGGATTGCGCGCTGACGAAGGATTGGGCATCGAATCGATCGGCCATGAGCCGAATGACGACGTTCTTACCGGCGGGTGGATGGGGCGCGGATCAATGCTCCTATTTCAGCATTTGCTCACAGCCCCAGCAAGGTGTGCGCCAGCGGCTCGTTTGGATTCCGAGAGGTGGCTGGACCGGAGCAGATGTTCCGACTTCGGTGCATGTCACGGCCCCGGCGAAGCGTTGGTGATTCCCCCTGGCTGATGGCGATGATGAACAGAAGTGTCGGAACTGTGACAAGTGACGTTCACTCCGCATGCGTTCTCATGCATCGCCCGTTCACGATTCAATCAACTTGAATCGCGCCCCAGCCGCCACGCTGCTCGCAATAAGAATTCAGACCGTCACGGTTCGACATCCAGCTGATAGAACTGCTGCGCCGTGCCCCCCATGATCCTCGCCCGCTCCGGCGCGCTCAGCGACGCCAGACACTCCTGCAGCGCATCGAATACCCGCTCGTAATTTCCCGCCAATTCACACACCGGCCAGTC
>JAHBXU010000995.1 GCA_019636315.1 Planctomycetaceae bacterium
CGTGGATCGCAGCGGCCCTCGTTCACGGAACGGGGATGACGGTTGCCGCACCGTTGAGACTCCGCACGTAGGACATGTTCGAGCTGAATGGAATCACGCCATAGACGCCGCGCGTGAAGACCAGATCGATGAACTCGTCCACGACGAGAATCGGGGACTTCGGTACGACAACGATGTCCGAGTCGCGGAGCCAGAGTTCGCCATCGGGGCAGGGATCCTTCCCGTACAGCGGCCGGCGAATGCCGACTTTCGTCGCCATCAACTGCCAGTTCTCATCGCGACGGAAGACCACCACTTCCGTCAGGTTGGCGCCGACATTCCATCCACCCGCAATCGCAATCGCCTGCATCAAGGATGTGGGACCGTCGAGTGAATACCGTCCCGGCGCACGAACCTCGCCCAGGATGAACACGTACCGCGGAGCGCGCTGGTGCAGAATGGGCGTCACTTCGAGTCCATTGACAATCTCGTTATAGCGGTAATGGATCTCAGCCTGCAGTTCATCGAGCGTCAGACCGTGTGCGGGAACTGAACCGATCGCCGGCAACTGAACCGTTCCTGCGGGAGTGACCGTCGCGAGCCGCGACTGCCCGCCGTTCCCATACCGGCTGTCGACCGTCGCACGGAGTTCCTCCAGGACGGTGTTCATCTTCGTCGGCGTGACAGTGATTGAAGGGCTGCGCACCAGTGCGGAGTATTTCGATTCCAGATCGCTGCGGACTTCCTCAATCGTCCGCCCAGCCACGAGAACCTGGCCCAGATGAATGAGTGACACGGTTCCGTCGGGTTGCACCAGGACTTCGCGATTCAGACTCTCCGCCGTGAGCGATTCGATACTCAGCACATCGCCCGTATTGATTCGATAGGGCTGAGCCGATTTCTCGCCCGTCAATCGGAAGACAAACTCAATCTGGTCGTCAACGCGGAGACGATACTCGGGGACGTGCGGCGTGCGGCTGGGACCGATGTATTCGCCTTGAGCAAACACCTCCCAAGGAATGAGCCAGGAATCACGCCAGCGGAGATCGCGGCAGGCGACGTCTCCGTTGCAGTGAACTCCACACCGATGCTGCACTCCGGGCGGACATGTGCCCCACCCGCTCACATACTGAGGCGTCGTGAAGGGATCGGAAACTGATGTGGACCGGTCTGCCGGAAACAAAATCGAATCCGCGGGCGGTGCCGGCGCTTCCGTCGGAGTTTCAAACGCCAGCGCGCTTGTCGGCCCCTGAAGTACGACCGGATGTGTTGTTTCCGCAAGAGGCTCATCCGGCGAGGAAGGAGTGCTGAACAGATCTTCAAATGGCGGCGGCGGCGCCACCAGCTTCACCGGCGTCGCATCGGAATTGGCCGGAGGCGCAACTGGCGCGGGCACGCTTTCGAATAGGTATCGATCGTTCCGGCTCTGTACGTTGGGGCGGACTTTCGTCAGTGGGACCTCAGGCGCATCGAATTCATTCGAGACTGGAACGACGCGGCTCGGCGCCGGACCACTCGCGGAGGGGGCCGCCGTGTGTGGATTCGCCGGCGCCTCAAAGTGGAACGACTCCTGCACAACCGAATCGTGCACCAGCTGGACCGGCGGCTGTCGGGGTGTGAGATCCAGCACCGGTAACTCGTGGATTGCGGAATCTTTCGGTAGGGAGGACGATCCGTCCGTTTTAACCTCGGAGCGGGCCGGAAGTTCGACGACCATCCAGGCGTCTTTCGCCGGCTGCGTCAGGTCCCAGACGGGCATTGGAGACAGTCCGTCGCTCGCCGACGACTGTTCCGCGGCGTCCTCGCCGGCAAAGATCGCTTGCGTCACTCGAAACAGATAGGTCCCCGCAGGGCCGATTCCGAGGAGCACCGCCAGCAGAAGCGCCACCCGGCCGCCCCATGTCGGTCGACGGACCAGTGCGATCGAGTGCAATGCGTCACGTGCATCCGAAGGGCCCGATGAGGTCAGGCCGCTCGCGTCGCTGTCAGTTACGTGATGATTCGTCGTCAGGCGGACTGGCATCTTGTTGTCTCCG
>JAHBXU010000996.1 GCA_019636315.1 Planctomycetaceae bacterium
CATGCGAATTTCACGAAGAGTCGACCGTGGGGAAGTCCGTCCGTGCGAATGTTGAAATCGCGCTGAAGGTTCTGTACGTTGGGCGAACCTCGACGTCGCTTCCGGTCGGGAGGCTCCGGCGGTCGACTGTGATTCCCTCTGGCAACTGACGAGCTGAAGGACCCGCTGTATGGGACGCCCCGTAACTTTGTTCACCGGCCAATGGGCTGATCTTCCTCTGGAACAACTCTGCAAGAAGGCGCATGACTTCGGTTATGACGGTGTCGAGTTGGCCTGCTGGGGCGATCATTTTGAAGTGGCCAAGGCGCTCTCCGACGACACGTACTGCGCCAAAAAGCGGGATCTGCTGGAACGGCATGACCTGAAGCTGTTCGCCATCTCAAACCATCTCGTCGGCCAGGCCGTGCTGGACACGATCGACCAGCGGCACAAAGTCATTCTGCCAGATTATGTGTGGGGCGATGGCGACCCGGCGGGCGTCCGTAAAAGGGCGATCGAGGAGATGAAGAATACCGCGCGCGCCGCTCAGAAGCTGGGGGTCGGTGTGGTCAACGGATTCACCGGCAGCAGCATCTGGCATCTCGTCTACGACTTTCCTCCGGTACCCCGTTCGATGATCGACGCGGGTTACAAGTTGCTGGCCGATTTGTGGAATCCGATTCTCGATGTGTTTCAGGAGTGCGGGGTCAAATTCGCGCTGGAAGTGCATCCGACCGAGATCGCTTTTGACCTCTACTCGGCCGAATTGGCTCTGGAGGCGCTCGACTATCGGGACGAGTTCGGATTCAACTTCGATCCCAGCCACTTAATCTGGCAGGGAGTCGATCCGGTCGAATTCATCCGAGCGTTTCCCGACCGCATCTATCACGTGCACATGAAGGATGCCGCCGTGACGCTCAACGGTCGGACGGGCATTCTCTCCAGTCATCTGCCCTTCGGCGATCCGCGGCGAGGCTGGGACTTCCGCAGCGTGGGACGCGGCGGCGTACGGTTTGAAGAGGTCATTCGCGCGCTGAACGCGGCCGGATATCCCCAGGACATGCCGTTGTCGGTCGAGTGGGAAGATTCGGGAATGGACCGGGAAGCAGGGGCCGCTGAAGCCGCCCAGTTCTGCAAGAACGTCGACTTTGCACCTTCGGGCCGCGCGTTTGACGCCGCGTTTGGGGAGTAACGGGAACAACCCTGCCGCGAGGCGTGCAGACGCCGAATCCTAATGCCGTATGCGAAGGTCTGTGAATGAGCTTCGCGGAGCCGAGATCCATTGCCTCCCCACAGCGTCAGCGAGGGCCAGGCGGCGATTCGCCGTGTCTTGTTCCTCGCCGACCTGTCGGGTGAAGCAGTTCCCAGCCGATGCGACACGCGAACAGTCAGTCCGTTCGCGCATGGACTACCGCGACGCGGCAAATCGTTCCGCAAATTCCAGCACCCAGACGTCGATCATTTCCCGAAAGGAATCGGGATCAATCTGATCAAGCCGCTGGAAATGCGTGCGGCTGAAGATCTCCTTGTTGCGAATGGTGGCTTTGGCGATCAATTCCACGATGGGTGTTGCCCCCAGCGGGCTGATCGTCATTTCCAGGCGGCTGTACAGGGAACTGCTGCCGGATCCGCGCTGTAAGCGCAGGTCGTCCCGGCTGATGCGGGCGCCCCAGCCTCCTTCATTCATAATCGAATGGAACTCGAATCCGGGAAAGCGGTCGCTTAAAAGCTTCAGACAGGACTCAATATGTTCGGACAACTCCAGACGACACTTGGAATGGAGGTTCCGCAGCTCTTCCTTGGAAAGGGACTTTTCGCTCTCTGCTCGAAGCCGCGCATCCGCAGCCTGACTGCCGCGTTCGATCGCTCGTTCAAGCCGATGCTGGAAGTTCATCGAGGATGCTTTATCGAATTGTTGACGGATCATGAACAATGATAGGCGGCATCCTTATCGCCCGCAACGTCCGATCTGGACGCTTCATAGGATCGGGGCGGCATTCACGCATGCCCGCACACCGATGGGACGTAAGTTGATG
>JAHBXU010000997.1 GCA_019636315.1 Planctomycetaceae bacterium
CGGTGGCTTGCGTCGTTGACAAGGGCCGCCCTTTCGTCGTCGCTGCTCGGTAGGCGGCGGCACAAACCTCTGCGATTCCACCACACCCACTATGCAATCACGGTGCATGGTGCTCCCTTGTTGAAGATGTCTTACTGATGGGCGTGTCCCTCGCGTGACAATCACAACCGGACGATCGCGCTACTCCATCGAGTCCAGCGCGATCCAACCTCCTGAGGACGTACACCCTTCAAAGACAGCACGAACAGACCGGGCCTCCGGGATGTAAGCGATCGCGAACCACACAGCGACCGCCAATCCCCGATCAACAGCCCGAGCCCGTGATGGCCGCAAGGTCAACACGGTTGGGAACGAACAGCCGTCGCATTCCGGGCGACGGCTGTTTCGCTTTCTCCACCGGTCCTGCCGAATGACCCGGCCTGCATTCGTCCCGCAGACCGTCTGATCCCACGCCGATGGCGCCGCTGTCGGACAACGGCGAAACGCCTCGTCGACGACGTTTCCGCGGGATTGGGAGGCATCACCGTCGTCGTTCGACGGCCGAGCCGTCGGCGTGGGGGCGTGCATCGCTGTGTTGGCTCCCGTCGAGCGTCCCCCGAAATCTGGCCCCAAACTCAACACACCGCGATCCCCGACAGGAATGCCGCGATCCGCTCCCACACCGGACTCCGTTCGCGCGGCTGATTCACGCTGGCAATTCACTGCCCCACCGGAGAGAATCGACGACTGGTACGCAGCGTCCCAGCGCGGCATCGCTCATTAACGACGGCGACAGAACAGTTGCGGTCAGTTGCCTGGGAAACGATCGATTTCAAGATGAGTGTGCGATGACGCATCCGCCCGATTCTCGTCGTTCGCAGGTCAGCCGGAGGGCATTCGTCCGACGTGTCGGTGTCAGCGGGTTCGGCTGGGAGCTATGGCGCCGGGTGGCCGCGGCGAACTCGACGACGCCCCGGAAGGACCCCTCGGGGATGTCGCCAGTCCGAGCGTGCATCTTCGTGTTCTATTATGGTGGGCCCAGCCACCTCGACACGTATGATATGAAACCCCATGCGCCGGCAGAGGTTCGTGGGGAATTCGAGCCGATTGCCACGACCGTCCCGGGTCTCGTCGTCTGTGAGCACCTGCCGCGGATGGCCGGCCTGATGCATCGGGTCGCGCTTGTGCGGAGCATGCATCACACGAACCGGTTGCATGATTCTGCGTCGATTGAAACGTTTACCGGGCGGCAGGGGCCGGAAGGGGACCGTGAGGAATTCTCACCCATTCGGCAGCATGTTCCCTGTCACGGGGCCGTATTGCACGCACTGCGGGAAGATCTGCGTTGTGACGTGCACCATGCCGTGCTCCCCTGGCTGTTTCACAACGTGATCGATGTCCCCTGTCAGCGCGGCGGGTTCCTCGGCAGCCGGTTCGATCCCTTACGAATCAACGGCGATCCGCAGTCGCTTGAGTTCAGCGCATCGATGTTGTCGCAACCGGCCGGACTGTCGCTCGGTCGGATCGGTCAACGGCGAGAGCTGCTGGAGTTGCTGAGTTCTCGGGCGGCATCGACGCCCGGCGCCTCGTTCGGGGGTTTCTATGAACGGGCGTACGAGTTGATTCACTCGGAGACGCTGAAAGCCGCATTGCAGATCGATCGGGAGAATTCGCAAACCCGGGCCCGGTACGGATTCCTGGATCCTGCTCCGACCGTCAATCCAACGGCCGCGGCACTCGCCCACGGACGCAATCTGCGGGGGCAAAGTCTGCTGCAGGCGAGACGGCTGGTCGAAGCGGGAATTCCCTTTGTCAACGTGAATGACTTTCGTCAGCAGGGGCAAAACTGGGACGCTCATAGCGATAATTTCGATCAGCATAAGTCGTATCTGCTGCCTCAGGCCGATTGTGCGCTCTCTGCACTGATTGAAGACCTTGATGAACGGGGCCTGCTGGAGAGCACGCTGGTGGTTGCGCTGGGAGAATTCGGCCGCACCCCAAAAATCAACGGCAGTGCGGGCCGCGACCATTGG
>JAHBXU010000998.1 GCA_019636315.1 Planctomycetaceae bacterium
GTCGGAGACCGATCAGACCTATGGCAGCCGGTATCAGGTTGAGCTTTGGCGGCAACGTGACGAACTGCGCCGCATTCGCGGGGTCATTAATGTCGACATGATCGGCGGCCAGGACGTGCAGATGCTGTTCGATCTGGGGTCAACAGCCTGGCTGCGAGATCAGATTTGGGCGACCGCGGAGCGATTGGGGTACGGCGACTTCTTTGATCGGCGCCATCCATCAACCATCGGTGATGATCACATCCCGTTTGTGAAGTCCGGGATCCCGGCAGTGGACCTGATTGACCGCGAATATGGCCCGCGCAATGCCTTTTGGCATACCAGCGAGGATGATATGGACAAGTTGAACCCGCAGAGTTTCGCAGTGACGGCACACGTCATCTGCGAAGTCCTGACGGAGCTGGGCGTCCTTTCACCCAGCCTGTCGACACGGCGCGAGGAACCCGTCGACAATTGCTCGCACTGAATACCGACCGAATGCCGCTGGCTCCGCCAGCACCACGTTCTCGTTCTCCTGAATCGCTCATCGTTAACAGTGACAGACGCGTCCACGCGTCGTCAGAAGGCTGCGCTCCAACGCCGCTGACGGCCCCCTGACATGTTGAAACACTCCGCAAAGAGAGCCGCCTTCTCTGCATTCCGACTGAGCGGTTTCAACGCGCTCTGCCGCGCGGCCGCGACCGGCCGCTTGCTGACGTTGTGCTACCACAGCGTGATTTCCGACGATCGCCCAGAGGAAAAGTACCGCTGCCGCAATGCCGTGAGCGTACGCGAACTGCGAGAGCAGTTGGCGATCCTGAAACGACTGTTTACTCCCGTCTCGGCGGATCAGATTGTGGACTGGCTCACCACAGGAGCCGCGCTGCCGCCGCGACCGGTGCTGATTACGTTCGACGATGGGTATCGAAACAACCTGACGGTCGCGGCGGACGAACTTGCCCGGTCCGGTTTTCCGGCACTGGTGTTTGTCGCCACCGGCTATATCGGCAGCACCCGCCTGCTCTGGACTCAGGAACTGGACGAGCGAATCCTCCAATGGAGATCCGGGTGGCTCCCCCTGCCAGGCGGGGACGAGGCGGCGGTCGGAAGGGACTTCGAGTCGCGGACGCAGTTGGCGGAAAGGGTCCGCAAACTCTGTAAACAGTTGCCGAATCAAGCGCGGCACGATTATCTCGAACGGCTGCGCGGCGACGGCCCGTTGACGCTTCAAACCTGGCAGCGGGAGTTGTATGAGTTTATGAACTGGGACGACGTCCGCAAACTGGCCCATCGCGGACTGGCAATCGGCTCGCATACGATCACCCATCCGATTCTGTCACGACTGGATCGCGAGGAGCTGGAGCATGAACTTCAGCACAGTAAGGCGGTTATCGAGCGCGAATTGCAGCGCAGCTGTCAGTTAATCGCCTATCCTAACGGGGGCCCTGACGATGTCTCCCCCGCCGTCATTGAGGCAACCTCGCGTGCCGGCTACGAGGTCGGCTTCCCGTTGTTCGGAGGGTTCAGCAAACGGAGCCCGGACCCGCTCGTCATCGATCGGATGCCCGTCTGCGGACAGGAGTCAATCTTGCGGTTTCATGCCATCGTCAGTGGGACGCTTCACTTATTCCAATCGTCTCTCGGCGTTCACCGCTACTGAAATGGCCCATTGGATGTTGAGCGCAACCCACTCATGACGTTGGAAACACGCCTGATCACCGAGTCTTCCGAACTGGAGGCTCTTGCGGCCGATTGGGATCGTCTGTGGAGCAGCGATCCGAACCGCAGCATCTTTGGCACGCTTGCGTGGAGCCGCGCCTCCTGGCGAGCTTATGGGGCCGCTCGGAAGCTGTGCACGATCGTTGTGACCGCAGGATCAAAGACCTTGGGGATTCTTCCGCTCGCGGCGGAGGGTTCCACGCTGATGTTCCTGGGAGCCCCTCGCAGCGACTACAACGATATCCTCTGTGAGGAGCACAACGCGGCGGCCGTCACCGAGGCTGCGCTCCTTGCACTGCAGCGTGTCCGGGAC
>JAHBXU010000999.1 GCA_019636315.1 Planctomycetaceae bacterium
CCGAGAGAAGGCGCTGGAGAACTATGTCATACATTCGCATCCTCACGATCTGCAGTTTGGGACTTGGTTTGTCCTCGTTGGGGTGCGGCGCGATGAAATCCGCACAAATGTCGGCCGCAAAATCGATGCGATCGCTGAGAGCCATCTCCGGGGACGAATATGACCCTGCCAGCGAACCCAGCGATCCGTGGATTCAGCAGGCGGCAGCCGAGGGGCGCGGCGAACGCACGATCGAGAAGTCCACCGAACCGGAATGGTTCATGAACATCATCCGCTCGCCCAAAGCGCGCGATATCGAGAACAACCTCGGGTTCGAGTAACCCTCGCGCCGACCAGTCACCGGCTCAAATCCTCGATCGCGGAATCCTGCGAACCGCTGCGACCGCCGGTGGATCCGGCAACGGCCGCCCGGCCAGGTTCGCCTCAATCGCTCGACTTGCTGGACGAGCGATTCCTCTTCAGCGGACCGGATTTCGCTCCCCGTTCTTCGGCTTCCTTTGTTGGCGATGATTCCAGCGCCCGATTGACGGCCTCGAGCAGCACGTCCATCGCAAACGGCTTGCGGAGATAGTCCACGACGCCGAGCATCTCGGCATAGGCCTTATGGCGCCCGCCTTCGTTGGCGGTGACCATGATGACGGGGGGAGCATCGCTCAGCGTCCGGAGGAACTCCAGCACCGGAAAGCCTCCCATCTTGGGCATCATCATGTCGGTGATGATCAGGTCCGGTTTGACCGACTCGACCAACCGCTGCCCTTCAATCCCGTTAGGCGCGTGCGCAATCTCGAAGCCGGCTCCTTCCAGGATGCTCCGCATCGTCGCCGCGATCTCGCGGTCGTCCTCAATCACCAGGATGTGCTTGCCGGTTGCCATCGTCGCTCGTTTCTGAAAAGGGATGCCGCAGCCTGACCTTCAAATGCGCGAAGCCGCAGACCTCACGCTCCGGATGCACTCGCTGCCCGGCCCGCCGGGACGACCGTCCCCCCGCTCCTGCGGGCGAACATTTTGTTCCCCTCTTGCCAGGCCGTGGTGCAGCGCCGAACAGACCGGATCCGTCACCCTGCATTCTCACGAATGATCCATTCCTCAACCACCCTGCCGGGATGAATTCCAGGTGAATCTCCCGGGAAGCCTCTTCGTCATCAACAGCGGAAATTTCCCCGGTTTCGGCCCTTCGCCTCACGGTGCACTCATCGTAAAGGTGCGTCCGGGGAATCTCAAGATGCGTCTCGCGCCGCTCGGACAAACCGTTCGACAGAACGGAGGTTCTTGACCCCCGGAGTCGACTCGACGCCGCTCGCCACATCCACCCCCCACGGCTGCACCAGTTGCACAGCTCGCGCGACGTTCTCCGCCGTCAGTCCACCCGCAAGGATGAGCGGCGGTTCGTCGACCAAATGTGGAGTGGCCGCCAAGTGCTCCCAGTCCAGTGTCTGTCCGCTTCCGCCATAAAGATCGTCGACACGTGCGTCGACGAGCCAGGCCCAGGGCGAAGCGCCGCACTGCCCATACTCTGTGATTTCCTGGACGGCCACCTCCGAGTAGTTACGTCGGACGCGCAAAGCGCGAATGACCCGCAACCCCGGAAGTTCCGACAGCAGAGAGACCGGTTCATCACCATGTAACTGCACAGCGGCGATCCCGCAGGCGTCGCAGGCCTGAAGAATCTCCTCCTGCGAATGATTCACAAACACGCCGACCGGTATGACATGGGGCGGGAGAGCACTCACAATTTGCGCGGCGGTGGGCTCTGTCACATGCCGCGGCGAACTTGCATAGAAATTCAAGCCGATGGCGTCCGCTCCGCAGTCCGCGACGGCGCGAGCCGTCTCGACGTCGCGAATTCCACAGATCTTGATCCACATCGCCGGCCCTTCACTTCAAGATTTCAGCGATGTTGCCAACAGCACGAGACTGTACAGCACCACGGTCGCCGTCACGATGGTCCCCAGGTTCAGCACCCATTGAGCGACGCGCGGCTGCCGCGCTGCAATTCGCTGCGTGATCAAA